>NZ_JAUZMZ010000138.1:0-12329 GCF_036327435.1 Rhodococcus chondri
AGGCCGCACGGGGTCCGATCGTGGCCTGACCACCCGGCGTCCGGCGACCCGCCGGTCCCGTTTCCGGGGCCGGCGGGTCGACGCCTATCTGCCGTCCGGGGCACACCGGACCTGGTCCTGCCCGTAACGGTGCCCGTGTCCGGGCGCCGCGTCGAGCGAGCCGATCAGGTCCACGGTGGTCTGCAGGAAGCCGACGACCGGGAGCCACAACGGCACTGGGGCGTCGATCCGGGTGTGTGACAGATCCGGCGGCGACCACAGCAGGGACGGCTGCCACCACACGACCGGATCCGAGCTGTTCGCCAGGACGGTCGCGCGACCGGCACGCACCGCCCCGGCCGGTGGTCCTACCCACAGCGCCTCGCACGGACCGGGCTCGGTGTCCGCGAACGCGGCGCTACCGCCGATCGCGCCCAGGCTCTGCCCGTACACGTGCAGGGCCGGTCGCCGCTGCGAAGGCAACGCCGCCAGGTGCTGCCGGACCGCATCGACGAGAGCGCGGGCCGATTCCGTTGCGGCGCCGCGGTCGAACAGGAACGTCACCCAGCTCGGCGTATCCGAATACTCATGCGCCACGATCGCGACGTCGCCGCCCCACGCCGCCTCGAAACCGTCCACCGCGCGGCCGTCGACCCAGCCGGAGCCGGTCGGCACCGCGACCACGAGGTGCCCGCGGTCGAACCCGCCGGTGCGCTGAAGTTCCCGGACGGCCAGTGCCGCACGTGCCCGCGGGTCCGGCGCGGACCCGAGGCCCACATATACCCGCACGGAAGTCTCGGCGGCGCCGACGGCGAACCGTCGGCCCTGAGCGTCGAGACTCTCCCACGGCACCAGTGATCCCGGCGCTCCGGACGCTCCGGGTGCCGCGGGCGGCGCGGACCCCGCGGCGGCGCCCGCCGCGCTGGTCAGTCGTGTAGCTGCAGGAGCGGCACCGACCCAAATGAGAGCCGCGGCCGCAGCAACAACCGCGATCGCACCGCGCCGGCCGAGGCCGCGGAGGATCACCCGCACGCCGTGCGCGATGCCCGTGGTGAACGCGACGACGGTCGTGGCACCGGTGAGAACCTCGAGCCAGTACCTCGGTCCGATCGCCGGCATGTCCATCGCGAGGCGCAATCCACTCTGCCAATGGTGTGCCACGGTGCCGATCACCGCGACCGACGCCGACGCCACCACCAGCGCGAGTAGCCGAAGCTCGGTTTCGGAACCGGCGCCTCGCCGTGGGCTGCGCCGACCGAGCCGGCGGACCGCCGCCGTCACGGCCAGCGCAACAACGACGAGAATCCCGGAGAAGAGTGCCTGCGTCATGGATCCGCGCGGTAACAGCGACGGCGCGAGCGACACCGACGATGCGATCGTGACGACGACCGTCGACCCCACTCGCGGACCGGAGTGCGTCTGCGGCGCGTTCCTCCCGCGTCGCCGCAGGGCGCGTGCAACAACGATGGTGTTCGAGCTCATCGGATGCGTCCTCTCGAGGCCGCTGCGCTCGCGGCGAGCGCAGCGGCCGTGGCCAGATACGGGACCGGTGATTCGGAAACCGGCAGACGGTAACCCTGTCTCCACGAATTGATCCGCACGACGGCCGAAGCGACGAATGCGACGGTGTCGCATGCGGGAACCGTTGCCGCAGAAGAAGTGCGGCATGAAGCTCGTAGATTTCGCGCCAGCTGCGCATCGAGGTCACGGCGAGCCTGCGGCTCGAGCTCCCCGCCGGTGTCGCGTGCGTACCGCAGCAGGTCGTAGCCGAGATCGTGCACCCGGCAAGCCGGTTCGAAGATCTCTGGCAACGGCACCGGCGACGAGCAGTCACCGTCCGGGTCGGCAAGCACCTCGTCGGCGGTGAACCCCGGCTCGGCGACGGGGGCATAGTCCATCACGGTCGCGAAATCGTCCGGGAACAACGCGGCCGCCGTCGCCGTGTCGTCCTGCACCAGCGCCGTGACGGTCGCGGCCGCCGCCTCGTTCGCCACCGCCGGTGCCACCGGCACGGTACCGGGCGCCGCGGCACTCACACACAGTGCCGCGCCGGCACCGAGAACGACGGTCACCGCGGCGCGTGTCGTTGCAGATCGAAATGTCATGGCGGCGACGCTAGGAACGCGCTGCCCTCGGCCGGATCACACGACAGAGCGGTCCCTCGGGGCGCGTGTGCCACCCCGGTACCGGCCGGTTCTCACTCCCCGGTATGAGGACAGACGAGACTCCGGCTCCTAGCGTGAACACCGTGAAATCGTTGATACGCACAGGCTCGAAGGTCGCGGTCCGGCACGGCCGAGGCCACTGGTGGACGATCGCCGTCGTCGCCGTGACGTTGATTCTGTACTCGATCGCGTGGCCGACCCTGCCGCTGACCCACGATGTATCTCCACCGCTGATGCCGCTCATCTCTGCCCTGGCGGTGTTCCCCTTTCTGCTCGTCCGGACCCGCCCGGCGCTGGGCTGGGCGATCGCGGCCGCTGCAGCCCTGGCCATACCCTGGGCATTCGATCGCCTCGAGGGATACGACTACCCGTGGCAGGTCGTTCATATCCTGGTTGTGCTGGCCCTCCTCGCCGCCGTGAGCATCCGGGAGGAGATCCGCGTCGTGCTGGTGGTGTGGCTCGCCACCGTCCTGCTGTTCTTCGGCTATGTACCGGGACACGACGGCTGGGGCTGGGCAGTCGGCCTGACCGCAATCGTCGTTTTCGGACTGCTGGTGCGCTGGCTCGTGGTCTCGCGCAGGCAACTCGCCAAGGAAGAGGAGATCAGCGAACTCGAACGTGCCCGCCGCGCGGTCCTCGAGGAGAAGGCCCGCATCGCGCGGGATCTGCACGACATCGTCGCGCACCACATGTCCATGGTCGTGGTGCAGGCACAGAGTGCCCCGTATCGACTGCCCGATGTCTCCGACGACGCGCGCGCCGAATTCGATTCGATCGGGGCCACCGCCCGGGAAGCTCTCAACGAAGTGCGCGGCCTGCTCGGCGTTCTGCGCAGTGACGGGCAACTTCCCGAGAACGAGCCGCAGCCCGGCATCGATCGCCTCGACGAACTGTTCGACGGATCGCGCCGCGCCGGGATGCGGCTCGACGCGCAGCTGGTCGGCGACCCGGCCACAGTGTCCGATGCGGCGGGACTCGTGGTGTACCGGATCATTCAGGAGGCGCTGGCCAACTGCGCCCGGCATGCACCCGGTGCCGAAGTCACCGCACGCGTGGATATTTCGGTCGACACGGTGACGGTGTCCGTGACCAACGGTCCGCGCACCGCACCGGGCACAACGCGTCCGCCGGACGACCGTGCCGGGGGAAGCGGTATCCGGGGCATGGCCGAGCGTGCGATGGCAGTGGGCGGGCGGCTGGTGGCACATCCGCGCCCGGACGGCGGCTTCGAGGTGCATGCGGTGCTACCCACGATGCCCGCAGCCCCGGTAGGTCTCGCCCTCGATCCCGGATTTCCTGCGCAATGAGGGAAGATGGCCGGGATCGACGGGGACGCTCGCAGGCCCCACCTGTCTGCGACGCCGCGCCAGGGTAGGGGGCCGATGACCGAGCCGAGTTCCTCCATCACCGTGTTCATCGCCGACGACCAGGCCATGGTCAGGCAGGGCTTCGGAGCATTGCTCGCCGCGCAACGCGACATCTGTGTGGTCGGTGACGCCCCCGACGGGCGCGTCGCCGTCGCCGAAGTCGCCCGCCTGCGCCCGGACGTGGTGCTCATGGATGTGCGCATGCCGGAGATGAACGGGCTCGACGCGGCCCGGCACATCCTCGCCGACACCCGCGAACCGAAAACCCGGGTACTCATGCTCACCACCTTCGATCTGGACGACTACGTGTACGAGGCGCTGGGGATGGGCGCGAGTGGGTTCCTGCTCAAGGATGCACCGGCCGACGAACTCGTCCGGGCGGTGCGGGTGGTGGCCGACGGCCAGGCGTTGCTCGCACCCACGGTCACCCGCCGCCTGATCGCCGATGTCACGCGTCGCCGGACGCCGCGCCGCGCCCGCGACCGCGCTCTCGACGCGCTGACTCCGCGTGAACTCGAAGTGCTCGAACTCATCGCGCGCGGGCTGTCCAATCAGGAGATCGCTGCGAGCCTGTACGTGGCCGAGCAGACCGTGAAAACGCACGTCGGCAAGGTGTTCGGCAAGCTGCAGTTGCGCGACCGTGCGCAGGCAGTCGTCCTCGCCTACGAATCCGGACTCGTGACACCCGGTTAGGTGCGCGTTCCCGCGCGCCGGCTCGCTTCTCGCTCCTGCAATTGCCGTAGCGGGCAGCCGGGGCGGTAGCGGGAGCCTCCGACCGGATAAGGATGCCTCGCGCGCACACAGCAGGCAGGATGACAGTGCGGCACGAAGTCCATCGGCGGAAGGCAGGCATGACGAGGATCGGCATTCTCACCAGCGGCGGCGATTGCCCAGGTCTCAACGCGGTGATCCGCGGGGCGGTTCTGAAGGGCACCGAGGTGCACGGCCAAGAATTCGTCGGGTTCCTCGACGGCTGGCGGGGTCTGGTCGACGGCGATGTGATTCCCTTGGACCGCAGCCGGGTTCGCGGGCTCGCGCAGCAGGGTGGCACGATTCTGGGTACCAGCCGGTTCGGTCCGTATCAGGGACCGAACGGTGGCGCCCAGAACATTCAGGCCACACTCGATCGGCTCGGGATCGACGCGGTGATCGCCATCGGCGGTGAGGGCACCGCGGCCGCGTCCAAGCGTCTGTTCGAGGATGGTATCCGGATCGTCGGAGTGCCCAAGACGATCGACAACGACCTCAGCCACACCGACTACACGTTCGGCTTCGACACTGCCGTCGAGATCGCAACGGTCGCGATCGACCGGCTACGGACCACCGGCAACTCCCACAAGAGGTGCATGGTGCTGGAGGTGATGGGCCGGCACGCCGGGTGGATCGCGCTCCATTCGGGGACGGCCGGGGGTGCCCACGCCATCCTCATCCCCGAGCACCCCGAGAGTCTCGATCAGATCTGCGAATGGGTGTCCAGCGTTCGTGATCGAGGGCGCGCCCCGATGGTGGTCGTCGCCGAAGGGTTCACCCTGCCGGACATGACCGAAGCGCATTCCACCAAGGGACTGGACGGATTCGACCGGCCCCGGCTCGGCGGGATCGCCGAAGTGCTCGCACCGTACATCGAAGAGCACACCGGTATCGAGACACGCGCGACGGTGCTCGGCCACATCCAGCGCGGTGGCGTCCCGACGGCGTTCGACCGCGTGCTGGCCACCCGGCTCGGCATGGCGGTGACCGATCTGGTGGCCGAGGAGGACTGGGGACACATGGTGGCCCTGCACGGCACCGCCATCGCGCGGGTCGGATTCGAAGAGGCGGTCGCCGACCCGAAGTACGTTCCCGACGAGCGTTATCAGGAGATGCGCATCATCTTCGGCTGACGCCGCGTCGACCGGTGGGTGGCGCCGTCTAAAATCGAGTACATGACTGCCTCCGTGTCCGTTGACCTGCTCACTTACGAAGACGTGCTCGCGAAGTTCGAACCCGTGATGGGCATGGAGGTGCACGTCGAACTGCACACTGCCACCAAGATGTTCTGCCCGTGCCGCACCGAGTTCGGCGCCGCGCCCAATACCCAGGTGTGCCCGGTGTGCCTCGGCCTTCCCGGCGCCCTGCCGGTGGTGAACCAGGCCGCAGTCGAATCGGCGATCCGTATCGGACTCGCACTGAACTGCTCGATCACCCCGTGGGGGCGGTTCGCGCGCAAGAACTACTTCTACCCGGATCAGCCGAAGAACTACCAGATCTCCCAGTACGACGAGCCGATCGCCACCGGCGGTTACCTCGACGTCGTGCTCGACGACGGCACCACGTGGCGGATCGACATCGAACGCGCCCATATGGAAGAGGACACCGGCAAGTCGCTGCACGTCGGTGGCGCGACAGGTCGCATCCACGGTGCGAGCCACTCGCTGCTCGACTACAACCGCGCCGGCGTGCCGCTCGTCGAGATCGTCACCAAGCCGATCACCGGCGCCGGCGAGCGAGCCCCCGAGGTGGCGCGTGCCTACGTCACCGCCCTGCGCGACCTGCTCAAAGCGCTCGACGTCTCGGACGTGCGCATGGACCAGGGTTCGATGCGGTGCGACGCGAACATCTCGCTGATGCCGATCGGTGCGAAGGAGTTCGGCACGCGCACCGAAACCAAGAACGTGAACTCGCTCAAGTCCGTCGAGGTCGCGGTGCGCTACGAGATGCGGCGCCAGGCCGCGGTTCTCGTCGCCGGCGGTGAAGTGATCCAGGAGACCCGGCACTTCCAGGAGGCCGACGGCACCACCTCTCCCGGTCGCCGTAAGGAGACCGCCGAGGACTACCGCTACTTCCCCGAGCCGGACCTCGAACCGATCGCTCCGGACGCCGCGTGGATCGAGGAGCTGCGAGGCACCCTTCCCGAACTGCCGTGGCTGCGCCGCGCCCGCATCCAGGCCGACTGGGGCGTCTCGGACGAGGTGATGCGCGATCTGGTCAATGCAGGCGCTCTCGACCTGGTCATCGCGACCACCGAGGCAGGCGCCCCCGCCGACGCGGCCCGATCGTGGTGGGTGTCGTACCTGGCACAGCAGGCCAACACGCGCGGCGTCGAACTGGCCGATCTGCCGATCACGCCCGCGCAGGTGGCTCAGGTCGTCGCGCTCATCGACAGTGGCAAGCTCAACAACAAGGTCGCCCGTCAGGTCGTCGACCATGTGCTGGAGGGCGAAGGCGATCCCGAGCAGATCCTCGATGCGCGTCCGGAACTTGTCGTCGTGCGTGACGACAGCAAGCTGCAGGCCGCCGTCGACGAAGCGCTCGCCGCGAACCCGGACATCGCCGAGAAGATCCGCTCCGGAAAGGTCCAGGCCGCCGGCAAGATCGTGGGTGACGTCATGAAAGCGACACGCGGCCAGGCAGATCCTGCGCGTGTCAAGGAACTCGTTATCGCCGCCTGCAGCTAAAGTAGCGGCGCATGGACGCCGCCGTTGCCACCTCGCTGCTGTGGATAGCCGCCGCCGCGGTACTGGCCCCGCTCATCGCCGGTGCGTTGCCGCGGCGCCTGGTCCCGGAGGTGGTGCTGCTCCTGGTGGCGGGACTCGTCATCGGCCCGTACGTCCTCGATCTCGCACAGGTCGACAGCGAGATCGGGATGCTCCGAGAGCTGGGTCTGGGCCTGCTGTTCCTGCTCGCCGGTTACGAGATCGATCCGCAGGAGGTGACAGGTCGTGGCGGTCGCCGCGCTCTTCTCACGTGGCTGGTGTGTTTCGGGCTGGCGCTCGGTGTGGTCGCGGCGCTCGGCGCGGCCGGACTGGTGCACTCCGGGATTGCCGTCGCGATCGCATTGACCTCGACGGCGCTGGGCACCCTGCTGCCGATTCTCGCCGACCGCGGGTTGGTCGAGACCCGGCTCGGACGGACGGTGCTCAACCATGGGGCGATCGGTGAGCTGCTTCCGGTGATCGCGATGGCGATCCTGCTCGGTGCGCGCGGCGCGGTGGCCTCGCTGATCGTGCTCATGCTGTTCGCCGCGGTCGCTGTGCTCGTCGCGGTGCTGCCGTTGCGGATCCTGCGGGAAGGCTCGCAGTTGCTGCGGTTCGTCCGCCGGACCTCGGAGACCACCGCCCAGACACCGATCCGGCTGGTGATGCTGCTGCTCGTCGGTCTGATCGCTCTCGCGGCGGTGTTCGATCTGGACGTGATTCTCGGCGCGTTCGCCGCAGGCTTCATCCTGAGGCGGGCCGTTCCGGGCGGCAACAGACAACTCGAGTCGAAACTCGACGGCCTGGCCTACGGATTCCTGATCCCGGTCTTCTTCATCACGTCCGGGATGGCGATCGACGTGCAGGCGGTGGCAAGCGCACCGCTGGTGCTGCTCGCGTTCTTCGGGATGCTGGTGCTCGTACGGGGTGTGCCGGTCTTCGTCGCCTCGCGCTTCGATCGAGCACCGGACGGTACCCGGTTCGACACGTCGGAACAGGTCCAGATCGCGTTGTACTCGACCACCGGGCTGCCGCTCATCGTCGCAGTCACGGGCGTGGCGGTCGCAGCCGGCCACATGTCGAATGCCAGCGCGTCGATCCTGGTCGCCGCGGGTGCCTTCACGGTGCTGCTTCTGCCCATGCTCGCCGGTGTGCTGCCGCGTCGTTCCGATGATCCCGTCGCGGTCTGAGATCTCGTCCCTGATTTCGATCCGCGCCCGAGGACGGCCGGTTTACGCTGAACCGCATGCCATGCGGGTCCCGCTCGTATCGCGTCCTCACCGGGGCACCGGTCCGAGAAGGGCGACCGGGCCGGTCCCGCCACCGCGCCGCATCTGGTGAGGAGTCGAAATGACCGTCCGACCCGTGCCCGAGACCCGCGCCCCCGTCGAATATCTGCGCACCGACCCGGATCTGCCACCGGTCGGTGTCGTCGACCGAACTCCGATATCGCCCTTCGCGCGCGTCGCGTTCGCGGTCCTGGCGGTCCTGGGTGCCGGCGCGTGGGCCATGATCGCATTCGTCCGTGGTGAGAACATCAATGCCGTCTGGTTCGTCATCGCGGCGGTATGCACCTACCTGATCGCGTACCGCTTCTACGCCAAGTTCATCGAACGCAAACTCGTGCAGCCGCGCGACGACCGCGCCACACCCGCCGAGGTCCTCGAGAACGGCAAGGATTACATGCCGACGGACCGCCGCGTGCTGTTCGGCCATCACTTCGCAGCGATCGCGGGCGCCGGCCCACTCGTCGGACCGGTCCTGGCCGCGCAGATGGGTTACCTGCCCGGCACCATCTGGATCATCGTGGGCGTCGTCTTCGCCGGCGCCGTCCAGGACTTCCTGGTGTTGTGGATCTCGTCGCGGCGTCGTGGCCGTAGCCTCGGTCAGATGGCCCGCGACGAACTCGGAACGGTCGGTGGCGTTGCCGCGCTGGTCGCCGTGTTCGTCATCATGATCATTCTCATCGCGGTGCTTGCACTCGTGGTCGTCAACGCATTGGCCGACAGCCCGTGGGGGCTGTTCTCCATCGCGATGACCATTCCGATCGCGTTGTTCATGGGTGTCTACCTGCGAATCCTTCGGCCCGGCAAGGTTTCCGAAGTCTCCCTCATCGGTGTCGTGCTGCTCGTGCTCGCGATCGTCGCCGGGGGTTGGGTGGCCGAGACCGATTGGGGTGCCCAGTGGTTCACGTTGTCGCCGGTGACGATCGCGTGGCTGATGATCGCCTACGGGTTCGCCGCGTCGGTGCTGCCGGTGTGGCTGCTGCTGGCGCCGCGCGATTATCTCTCCACTTTCATGAAGGTCGGCACCATCGCACTGCTGGCAGTAGGGATCCTCGTGGCGCGGCCCGTACTCCAGATGCCCGACGTCACCTCGTTCGCGATCGACGGCGACGGTCCGGCCTTCGCCGGGTCGCTGTTCCCGTTCCTGTTCATCACCATTGCGTGCGGTGCCCTGTCCGGTTTCCACGCGTTGATCTCGTCCGGCACGACCCCGAAGCTTCTGGAGAAGGAGAAGCAGACCCGGCTGATCGGCTACGGGGGGATGCTCACCGAATCGTTCGTGGCGATCATGGCACTGGTCACCGCATGCATCATCGACCAGCACCTGTACTTTGCGCTCAACGCCCCCGCCGCGCTGACCGGAGGTACCCCGGAAACGGCCGCGGCGTACGTCAACGGCCTCGGCCTGTCGTCGCCGGACGTGAGGCCCGACGAGATCGCCGCGGCTGCAGCGGCAGTCGGCGAAGAATCGATCATCTCGCGGACCGGCGGCGCACCCACGCTCGCGTTCGGTATGTCGCAGGTGCTCAGCGACCTGTTCGGCGGCGACAGCCTCAAATCGTTCTGGTACCACTTCGCGATCATGTTCGAGGCCCTGTTCATCCTCACGACGGTCGACGCCGGCACCCGCGTGGCACGGTTCATGCTGTCGGACTCGCTCGGCAACTTCGGCGGGCCGGCCCGCCGCTTCAAGGATCCGTCGTGGCGACCCGGTGCCTGGCTCTGCTCGCTCGTCGTCGTCGCGGCCTGGGGCGCGATCCTGCTGATGGGTGTCACCGACCCTCTCGGCGGTATCAACACCCTCTTCCCGCTGTTCGGCATCGCCAACCAGTTGCTCGCCGCCATCGCGCTGACCGTCGTCATGGCGATCGTGGTGAAGAAGGGGCTGCTGAAGTGGGCGTGGATCCCCGGTGTGCCGCTGGTGTGGGACCTCGTCGTGACGATGACGGCATCGTGGCAGAAGATCTTCTCCGGCGACCGAGCGGTCGGCTACTGGGCTCAGCACCGGGCATTTGCCGACGCCCAGAACGCGGGGGCGACGACCTTCGGTTCCGCCCGATCTGCCGACGAGATCGGCGCCGTCGTCCGGAACACCTTCATCCAGGGCACCCTGTCGATCGTGTTCGCGGTGCTGGTCCTCGTGGTCGTTGCCGCCGGAGTGGTCGTGTGTATCCGTGCCGTGCGGGCAGGTGGGCTGCCGACCACGGAGGCGGAGGATGTGCCGTCGAAGATCTTCGCACCTGCCGGATTCGTGCCCACCGAGGCCGAGCGGGACCTGCAGAAACAGTGGGACGAGTTGATCAGCGCCGGGAAGGTGCGCGCGCCCGGCGCGGCACGCCTGCACACCGACCACCACCGGCACGACGACGGGGTCGTCCCATGATCGCCGTGCTACGGCGGACGTGGTGGTGGATCGGCGCACTCATGGGCGATCACGACTACGCACGATTTGTGCAGTGGCACCGCCGTCATCATCCGGACCGGCCCGTGCCCACCGAGCGCGAGTATTGGCGCGACCGGCACGCCGCCGCCGATTCCGCTCCGGGAGCGCGGTGCTGTTAGTCGAAACCTCCACCGCCGGCCGGGAACTCGATTCGGACCACGCGGTCGTCGTTCGGCCCCGGTTCACCACCGGACTTGTTGACGGTCGCGACCCAGAGCCGGCCGTCCGGGCCGGCCGAGGCCGCACCGAGCATCCCGTAGCGGTCCTCGAGGGTGACCGCAGGCGCGGCGGTCACGGCACCGGACCCCGGATCGGTGGACAGCACCGCGAGTGCCTTGCCGTTTGAGAGAGACACCGCGACGCCGTCCGGAGCGGCGGCACATCCGGCGACACCGGGGCGCTCCGGCCAGGTCCAGGCCGGTCCGGTACCGACCGACCCGTCCGAGCCGACCCGTTGCAGCCGGTCCTCGAGTTCGGTGCGGTCGGTGACCCACAGGTTGCCGATCGGGTCCAGGCATACGTCTCCGGCGGTGCCGATGCCGGACAGTGTCACCGACGGTGCCGGAGCAGTGCCGGGCGCCGGCAGCGGTACTTCGAGGAGCTTTCCCGCGAGTGATGCGGGATCGTTTGCAGCAGCAGGATTTCCGGTGTTCCCTGTCAGTACCGCGAGTGCGGTGGGGGAGACGAACTCGAGTGCACCGCCGTTGCCGGTCGCTCCGCGCGGTATCCCGGTGAACACATCCTTGGGCGCGTCCCCGGCCGCGATGCGCACCACCCGATTGTCGACCGGAGTGGTGATGTAGGCGTACATCAAGCGGTCCTCGCCGAAAGTGGGGGACAACGCGATGTCGAGCAGACCCCCGTCGCCGGAGCCGTCGACCGGGATGGATGCGATCTCCACCGGTTCCGTCTCGGGTGCCACGCGAAGGATCCGCCCGGTGCGTCGCTCGGTGACCAGCGCGGAGTTTCCGTCGGGCAGCGCGACCAGCCCCCCGGTGGTGTCCAGGCAGGTCGCGATCACGGCCGGATCCGGATCCACGCACGGACCCGGCGGGACCGCCGGTGCACTCGGTGTGGTGGTGCTGGTAGGAGGATCGAGCGGACCGAAGCCGGGACCGGAATCGAACGTGGGCTCGGGAGTGAACGGAGTCGAGGCCGCATCGTCGAACTGAGCGCACGACGACACGGCCAGCATCCCGGCCACTGCCGCTGCCATCGCCGTGCGCAGCCGCCACGAACTCGTCCCTCGCGCACCCTTCGTCATGCCGCAAACGTTACCGGCACGACGCGCGACGCTCCGGATGCCGGGTCGCCGCGCTCTCCGCCGACCTACGCTGGTGCAGTGACCGACAAAGAGAACGGCAGCGTGCCGGAAGCGGGCTCGAGTCCCTACGACGAACCGACACTGCAGATGCGCCGCGATCGTCCGTCGAGGCTCGAATCCGATGACGACCTCGACCTCGACGGGTCGTCGTTCGAAAGTGCCCCGCCCTACGCTCCCGCGCCGACCGAACAGATACACCGGCCGGCTCCGGCCGGTGCGGTGACCGCCGACGAGCCACCGGTCGCCAAGGTGCGTCGCGGCACCCTCGATCTCGGGTTGCTGGTGCTGCGACTGGCCGTCGGCGGCACCC
>NZ_JAUZMZ010000139.1:0-12322 GCF_036327435.1 Rhodococcus chondri
ATTTCTTCGTACCAGCGGTACACGTCGGCGGACGGCATGCTCCCGACGAGGGTTTCGAGCTCGTGCCGGTGGGCGTGGCTGGCGGCAGAGCGGTCGGCGTGCAGCACCGAGATCTTGCGCTGGTCACCGATTTCGGCGAGGTGCGAGAGCATTCCGATCATCGGGGTGCAGCCGATTCCGGCCGAAGCGAGGAACAGCGGGCCGTCTTCCTCGGAGAGGACGAGGTCGCCGAACGGCGTGGTGACCTGGAGTTCGTCGCCTTCGAAGAGGTTCTCGAACAGGAAGTTGGAGACCTCGCCGGCAGGGATGACGGCGCCGTCCTGGCCGAGGGATTCGGATACCCGCTTGAGCGTGATGCGCCAGTCCCCCTGCGACGGCGCGCTCGACAAGCTGTACTGACGAATCTGACGTGCGCCGTCGGGGAGCTTGACTCCGACCGAAAGGTATTGTCCCGGGCGGAATGTGGGCAGCGGAGCGCCGTCGAGCGAGGTGAGAACGAACGACACCGTGTCGACCGACTGGTACACCCGTTCGCGGACCCGGACGGTGCGCCACACGTCGCCCACGGCGACACCGGCGGACTTGTACAGGTCGGCTTCGAGGGCGATCAGGGTATTGGCCATCAGCCAGTACACCTCGTCCCAGGCCTTCGCGACCTCGGGAGTTACGGCTTCCCCGAGTACCTCGACGATCGCGGCGAACAGGTGCTCGTGCACGATCCAGTACTCGTCCGGCTTGATGCCGAGCGAGGCGTGCTTGTGTGCGATACGCGAGAGGATCGCTTCGACGCGGGCCGGGTCGGGGTCGAGCTGGAGGGTAGCGAACGCAGCGATGGAACCGGCGAGGGCCTTCTGCTGCTCACCCTGCTTCTGGTTACCGCGGTTGAACAGGTCGCGCTCGAGTTCGGGATGGGCGGCGAACATCTTGCGGTAGAAGAGCGGAGTGATATCTCCGATTGCTGCTCCCACTGCTGGAAGGGTGGCGCGGATGACTTCCTGGGATTCGAGTGAGAGCGGCATGATGAGCTCCATTCCTGTCAGACTGCGGATGGGGTGAGGGTCAGCAGAACGGGTTCGTTCCGGGACGTTCGAGGTTGTATCAGGTCGGCGACGGTCGCGGTGTCGAGCGAACGGTAGAAGGCTTCCTGCGCATTGCGTAACGCCGAGCGGAGACTGCAAGCCTGTCGCAGAGGGCACGGCTTCGTGCCCTCGCATTCGACGACTTCGCCTTCTCCTTCGAGCTGCCGCGCCAGCCACCCGATCGTGGCGGAACGGCCGAGTTCGGTGATGGTCAGCCCGCCGCCGCGTCCGCGACGGGTTGTGACGACACCGAGTTCGCTCAGCCGCGCAACCACTTTCGTGGTGTGCGCATAAGACAGATTCAGTTGTTCGGCAACGCTTTTGGTGCTCGGCACGCTATCCGTTGGGGCGGCGGCCAGGTGGGTGACAACTCGCAGTCCGAGGTCGGTGAACTGGGTGAGTTGCATGTGCTCACAGTAGATAATTCGTATTCCAGATGACAATTTAATGTGACGTAGATCGCTTGTGGATTTCCTTGTCCTGACTTATCTCTCGGATCGCTGGGACCAAAGTCCATTCCACATGATGACCTCTGCGACTAGCCTCGGACCCGTGACCACTCACAGCGGTGTACCCCACGATCACAATCGCGTCACGGTCGGAGTCGACGGCTCACCCCCGTCCGAACATGCAGTGCGGTGGGCAGCGGCCACCGCCGCGGGCCGTCGGCTGGCGCTCCACATCGTCCACGCCACGGACTTCGCGCCCTCCGAATGGACGTCGATGCCGTTCTTCCGCCCCGCCGAGATCTTCGAGTGGGCGGAGGAGGGCGCCCGCGTCGTGCTGTCCGGCGCCGAGGTGATCGCCCGCGCCGTCGCCCCGGACCTCGAGATCACCACCGAGGTCGCGATGACGGGCAGCACCAAGTGGCTCGTGGAACTGTCTCGGGAGGCGCGTTTGCTGGTGCTCGGCGCCTCCGGAACCGGTCGCCTCGGTGAGGCGGTGCTCGCTTCCACGCCGGTCACGGTCGCCGCCCATGCCCGCTGCCCTGTTGTGGTGGTGCGCGGGGAACAACCTGCCGACGGACCCGACGTGCGACCCGTCGTAGTCGGCGTCGACGGCAGTCCGTCGAGTGTGGGCGCCATCGACTGCGCATTCGAGGAGGCGTCGTGGCGCGGCGCCGACCTGGTCGTAGTACACGTCTGGAGCGACGTGAAGGCCGGAACGTTCGAAGCGCTGCCACTCGGCTTCGATCCGTCGGCCTTCGCGGAGAGTGAGGACGCACTTCTTTCCGAACAGCTCGCCGGATACCGCGAGCGCTATCCCGATGTCACGATCCACCGCAAGGTCTACGTCGACGGACCCCGATCCCACCTGCGCACCTGGAGCGAGAAGGCGCAACTTCTCGTCGTGGGCAGCCGGGGCCGCGGCGGGTTCACCGGCCTGCTCCTCGGTTCCACCAGCAACGCGCTCCTGCGTGAAGCGCACTGCCCCGTCATGGTCGTGCGTCCGCCCCGAATCTGACGGCGGTAGTGTTCGCATCACGATCTACAGGCGCGTCCGTGCGGGCGTGCGGCAGGAAGGGTTGTGCATGCGCATCGGAATGGCGTTGAACTACAGCGGCGGGTTCGCCGAGACGGCTGCCGAGGTCGCCGACCTCGAGCGTGCGGGTCTCGACATCGTCTTCGTCCCCGAGGCGTATTCGTTCGATGCGGTGAGTCAGCTCGGTTACCTCGCTGCCAAGACCAGCCGGATCGAGCTCGCCTCGGGCATCTTCCAGCTGTACACACGCACACCGACGCTCACCGCGATGACCGCGGCGGGTCTCGACTTCGTGTCCGACGGTCGCTTCGTCATGGGCATCGGCGCGTCCGGACCCCAGGTCGTCGAGGGGTTCCACGGCGTTCCGTACACCGCGCCGCTCGGCCGCACCCGTGAGATCATCGAGATCTGCCGGAAGGTGTGGAGCCGCGAGAAGGTCCAGCACGACGGCAAGTACTACCAGATTCCGCTGCCCGCGGACCAGGGAACCGGCCTGGGCAAGCCTCTGAAGATCATCAACACTCCCCTGAGAGAACGCATTCCGATCGTCGTCGCCGCGCTCGGTCCCAAGAATGTGGAGATGACCGCCGAAATCGCCGAGGGCTGGGAACCGATCTTCTTCTACCCGGAGAAGGCCGACGAGGTGTGGGGCGAGTCCCTGGCCAAGGGCAAGGCCAAGCGCGACCCGGCGCTCGGTGAACTGCAGACCTACGTGCAGCCGGCCCTCGCCATCGGGGACGACGTCGACCACATGATCGACTGGGTGCGGCCGATGCTCGCGCTGTACATCGGCGGAATGGGCGCCAGGGGTAAGAACTTCTACAACGATCTCGCCGTGCGGTACGGGTTCGCGAAGGAAGCGGAAGCCATCCAGGACCTGTACCTGTCCGGGAAGAAGCAGGAAGCTGCCGCCGCCGTGCCGGAGGAACTGGTGCGCGCCATCTCGCTGATCGGCCCGGAAGGCTACGTGCGCGAAAGGGTCGCGGCCTTCGCCGAAGCGGGCGTCACCACCCTCAATGTCTCGCCGCTCGCCGCCGACACCGCCGGCCGCGTGCGCCTGATCGAGCAGCTGCGGGAGATCTGCAGCTGAACCATCCCGAGAAAGGTTCCCACCACCGATGAGCGAACCCAAGCCGATCGTCGTGGCCGTCGACGGATCCGAAGCCGCCACCACCGCGGTGATCTGGGCTGCCCGGTCCGCCGTGGCCCGTCGTCTTCCGCTGCACATCGTCTCCGTCGTGCACATCCCGGCGTTCTACTATTCGGAGCCTTACCTGGCGCAGAGCTTCCAGGAGGAGATGAAGGCCACGGCCCGCGACCGGCTCGACAACGCCGCGGTTCTCGCTCGGCAGATCGTCGACGAGCACGGCCCGTCCGCGCACGACGGTGTCGAGATCGTCACCGAGAGGCTCGAAGGCAAGGTGGCGCCGGTCCTCGTCGAGCTGTCACTGCAAGCCGACCGGCTCGTGGTCGGATCGCGCGGGCTCGGTGAGGTCAAGGGCCTGCTCGCGGGTTCGGTCTCGACGGCCGTCGCATCGCACGCGGTCTGCCCGGTGACGGTGGTGCGTGGCCGCACCCTCGACGGAGCTCCACCGGCGGAAGGCCCGGTGGTGGTCGGTGTCGACGGTTCGGAGTCCTGTCGCGGAGCCGTCGAGGTCGCGTTCGAGGAGGCCGCCGCCCGCAACGCGACCCTGGTCGCGGTCAATGTGTGGAGCGACGTGAGTGTCCAGCCGTCGCTGGGCGCCGTCCCCGAGGATCCGCACTGGAGCCGTATCCAGACCGGCGAGGAGATCGTCCTCGCCGAACGGCTCGCCGGGTTCCAGGAACGGTATCCGGATGTCGTCGTCGAGCGCGTCGTCGCCCGGGATCGGCCGGTGCGGGTGCTCAGCGAGTACGCCGAGCGCGCGCAGTTGATCGTGGTGGGCACGCGCGGGCGGGGCGGATTCAAGGGCCTGCTGCTCGGTTCGACGAGCAATGCCTTGATCCAGACCGCAGACTGCCCGGTGCTCGTGGTGCGGTCCGAAACAGCGGAATAGCGACAGCGCAGTGCTCGGGCAGGGTTGCCGGACCGGCGTACGGCCGGCAACCCCCCAGCACTCGCAAGCTCACCACCCGAGGTGAACGGTTTCGACGGTTTTCAGCCGAATTCGTCGATGCCCCGCTCGCGCAGGCCCTTCCATGCGTCCGCCGGATGGATGCCGCGCCGGATCGCATTGTTCTCGATCAGTACCCCGAGCATTTTCGAAGTCAGATACGCGAGGTCTTCGGCGTGTCCGGCCGTGTACTTGGCGGTGAGCCAACCGGATACGTTGCCGGCTTTGGCGGCTTGCGCCATGTCGAGGACGACGCCGAAGAGGCCGGGGGCCGGATCTTCGGCCTGCTGTTCCGGGCGGTATGCGAGTTCACTTGTCATAGAGGGTTTTTCCTTCTCGGCCGTTCAGAATCCGATGCGCATGATCAGCTGCGGGGATGCCGCGAGGTCGAGGCGGTCGGCCAACCGCGCCGCCGCATCCTCGATCCGTAGCGGGTGGGTGAGTACGGAGGCCGACAGCTTGGCGTCGACCGCTGCGAGCCACGCACGTTCGGTGGCGATGCCGACGCGGATCAGATCGATCGGCTTCGTCGATTCGATCGAGAACAGCAGCACGGTTTCCCGGTCTATCGCCGCGGCCAGTGCCGTGGTGTCCGGCACACCGGTGGTGACTATGGCCTTGCCGGCCGCACCGCCGTCGTCGAGGGTGGCATTCCACGTCGTGACGACCTCGGAGTTGCCCTCCGGCTGCCAATGCGACGTCCACGAGAACATCTCGCGCTGGTAATGCGTGTTGCGGCGCTTCGCTTCGGCGGAGTAGGTGAGCATTTCCGCCAGCGCCGGCGCTTCGTCCGACGCGAGGAGCCGGATACCGACGCCGGGTACCTCCGCACCCGCCGACACGACGTCGGCGACGGTAGCCGCAGGTACCATGATCTGCGCGAACGACTCGCGGTGGCTGTGTCGGTGGGAGATCGCCGCGTAGAGCCGCAGGTCCGTGCCGGTGGGGGTCGACGGTTCGAGGGTATCGATACGTGCGACGAGCTCGGGCCGCTCGGGATCCGGTAGCAGGGAGGTGTGGGTGCGCCAACCCAGTACCCGCATCGCGAGTTCGAGGTTCGCAACCGCGGTGCCGCACGAGATGAGCCGGTCCGGACGCAACGGGTCGGGCCCGGGCTCGGTGAACTCGAGCCGTTCCGCGAGCTCGGCGGCGTGGCCGGGAAGCCGCAGATCCCACGGCTGAGTGTCGTGCACGGAGGGCGCTTCGATCACCGCCCGCGCGATGATTTCCGTATCGCTGGTGGACCAGGTTTCGGAATTGAGAGCCATGGTGGCCTCCTCGTCTAGTCGGACACCGCGTGTGCATACGTATCGGTATCTCGAGCCTTCCGTATGCCGGGCGGCGGCGCATGGGGCGAAGGTCCCGAACCTGTCGTCGAACGGCCCCGGCGCGGTAGCGTTCGAACGGACTGGGACGATGGCCTCGACCGGTTCCCGATCCATGTTCAAGGAAAGGTGCGTGGAATGCCCCGCGTATTTCTTGTCGACGATCACGAAATCGTGAGGCGCGGCCTGGTCGACCTGCTCAACAGCGTTCCCGATTTCACCGTGGTCGGCGAGGCCGCCTCGGTGGGTGAGGCCCTGGCCCGGGTGCCGTCGAGCGGTGCCGAGGTGGCAGTGCTCGACGTGCGCCTTCCCGACGGGAACGGAGTCGAACTGTGCCGCGAGCTGCGTGCGCGGATGCCCGAACTGCGTGCCCTGATGCTCACGTCGTATTCGGACGACGAAGCGTTGTTCGACGCGATCATGGCCGGAGCGTCCGGTTTCGTGCTCAAACAGATCCTCGGTACCGACCTGGTGTCCGCGATTCGTACCGTCGGTGAGGGCGGCTCGCTGCTCGACAGCCGCGCAACCGCGGCCCTCATGGACCGTATCCGCGCCTCCCGCAATGCCGACCCGCTGGCCGAGCTCTCGGATCAGGAAAAGGCCGTCTTCGAACTCATCGGGGAGGGACTGACCAACCGGGAGATCGCCGAGCGGCTCTTTCTCGCCGAGAAGACCGTCAAGAACTACGTGTCGCGGTTGCTCGCCAAGCTCGGCATGCAGCGCCGCACACAGGCCGCGGTGCTCGCCACCGAGTTGCGCAAGGGGCCCGGGCGCGATCGAACCTAGGTCGCCCGACAGTTGTAGCGCCGTCGCCGGTCCGTAGTGCCGTCACACACCAGCGCCGTCACACACCAGTGCCGTCACACATCGGAGAAGCGGGGCTCTCGTTTCTCGAACCGTGCAGCAACGGCCTCGGCCTGGTTGGCGCTTCCGATCAACCGTCCTATCTCTACCTGCTCCTGTGCGAACCCGGCTGCCGGATCGGTTCGCCCGGCGAGATCCAGGAGCCGCTTCGCTGCCCGTACCGCGTGCGGATTGTGTGCGGCGATTTCCCGGGCCATGCCGAGCGCGGCCGAACGTGGATCCGGGTCGAGCCGAGTTGCGAGCCCGATGCGTCCGGCTTCTTCGCCGTCGAAGATCCGGGCGGTGAAGGTGAGTTCCTTGGCGACGTCGCGCCCGACGAGTTCGGGTAGAACCTGGCTGCCGGTCATGTCGGGAACGAGACCCCACGCAAGTTCGCGGACGGAGAGCCGGGCATCGGGTGCGATGATCCGGATGTCGGCACCGAGGGCGATCTGCAGCCCCCCTCCGAGTGCATTGCCGTGTACGGCGGCGATCACCGGCACGGGGAGTTCGGCCCAGACGTATGCAGCGCGTTGTCCCGTTGCCTGGGCGGGTCCGTCCGTCGGCCGGAGTCGCGCCGAGGACGAGAGCCGCTCACCGTTGCGCATTGCTTCGAAGGCGGTGAAGTCCAGGCCCGCGCAGAAGTCCGGTCCTTCCCCGGACAACACCACAACGCGCAGACCCGGCTCGGTCCTGAGTTCCTCTCCGGCCGACACCAGCGCCTCGAACATTGCCGGGTCCAGGGCGTTGCGTTTGCCGGGCCGGTTCATCCGGACGTCGGCGACGCCGTCGCGGACGGTAATCGTCACGCGCTGAGAAGGTGTGGAGAGGGGAGTGGTCATGGCTGCGTCCTCTTCTCGTGCTGTTGCCGGTGGCGGGTCGCCTCCGCGCCGATCGCCTCGTACCGTTCAAAGTAGCGATCTCTCACAGCAGACAATCAGGAGGTGCCCGGTGGGAATGCTCAACAAGGTCATCAAGAGCGGTGTCGCGATCAAGGCCGTCCAGGTCATCAAACGCGAAGCGGCCAAGCCGGAGAATCAGCGCAAGGCCCAGGAGTTGGTCACCAAGCTCCGTCAGCAGCGCCGTCGCCCCCACTGAATTTTCCGGGTCCCTCCGGGCGGAATTTTCTCGCACGGACTCTTGTCTTTGTCTACGACAGGTGCTATATCAAATCTGTAGCAACTGCCAGAGATTAGCTGGTCGAAAACTAGGTTTCTGGAGGTGGACACGATGTTGATGCGCACCGATCCGTTCCGAGATCTCGACCGCCTGACGCAGCAGATCTTCGGCACCGCAGCCCGCCCCGCGGTGATGCCGATGGATGCCTGGCGTGAGGGGGACCGGTTCGTCGTCGAGTTCGATCTGCCCGGGGTGAACGCAGACTCGCTGGACCTCGACGTCGAGCGGAACACGCTGACTGTGCACGCCGAACGGCCGGCGCTGGACGAGAACCAGGAGATGGTCGCGGCGGAGCGTCCGCGCGGGGTTTTCAGCCGGCAGTTGTTCCTGGGTGAGAATCTCGATACGGACAAGATCGAGGCGAACTACGAGGCCGGGGTGCTGCGCGTGACGATTCCGGTCGCGGAGCGGGCCAAGCCTCGCAAGATCGAGATCAGCAGCGCAGATTCGGAGAGGAAGGCCGTCAACGCCTGACCGGCGCGCCACGCGCACGACAGGCGGGGCAGTCCCATCCAGGTGGCTCCGGCGGCGATGTAGCGGCCGGAGCCACCTCTGCGCCCACGCAGCAAGCAGTAACGACGGAGCCGAGGCCATGGGTACCGAGAGGGATCCGTACCTGGTGCTGGGGGTGAACTCGTCGGCATCCCAGGCCGAGATCACCCGTGCCTTCCACCGGCTGCTCTACGAACGTCACCCGGACACCCGTACGGAATGCCGATCGGCGGACCCCGCGGCGGACGAGCAACTCCAGCACGTCCTCGCCGCCTACTCTCTGCTGCGCGACCCGGAGCGCCGCGCCGCACACGACCGCAGGTCGGCCGAGCTCGACGTGCCGGACCGTGGGTCGGTGCGAGCCTCGTCGAAGGCGAACGAGCCCACTACGATCCGCGTGCAGGTCACCTTCTTCGGCGCCCGTCCCCACCGTTGGGCCCGTGCCTTCCCGCTGTGGGTCGGCCCGGTGCGTCGGCACCGCTGACGGCAAGCACGGCCGACGGCAAGCTCACCCGGGACGGTGCGGTTGCCTATTCCTGATACTCCTCGAACCCCTCGTGCGCCGGCCCGGCACGATCGTCGTCGTCGAAGCCGACGGACGCCAACTGCTCGAGCCGGTCGGCCTCGGGTGCATCCCAAGGCATTTCGCTGCGCGCGGCGGCGCGAGAATCGGCGATCGGGTCGACGGGAGCGATCTGTTGTGCCTGTTCGATCCGGTCGGCTTCCGGTGCGTCCCAACTTTCCCCGGCTCCGTCGAGATCCTGCCGGTCCTGGGCGAGAGCCGGGTCGGCGGGAACGCTCTGCTCGAACCTGTCGGCCTCGGGGGCGGTGTGAAGCGGATTTTCCACGGCGCTGATCCTTTCCGCTCGCAGTCGGGCATTGGCCGTTTTCAGGCGGAGATTGTGGCGTTCGAGCTCGTTGTTGCGGCGCTCGAGATCGAGGACGTGGCCGATGCCGACGAGATTGACCCCCGCCTCGATGAGATCGGCGATGCGCCGCAGCCGCGCCAGGTCGTAGTCGCTGTAGCGGCGGGTGCCGCCACTGGTGCGGGCCGGCGCGACCAGGCCGTACTGCTCGTACAGCCGCAGCGCCTGGATCCCGAAGCCGGACAGCTCGGACGCCACCGAGATGCCGTACACGGCGCGACGCGACCGCGTCCTGTCGCCGGCCCCTCCGTCGGACATCGAAACCTCCGTCTGCGCAGTCGATTCAGGGACATATTCTACGACGCGAGAAGAAGTGAATCTACCGCATCTACCAGAGATTTGGCATCGTGAGGCTGCCGGTTCACGGTCCCGCGCTGGGGGTGGAGTCGCAAACTCGGTTACAGTCGCTTCCCGGGTTCAGCAAGCAGCCTGGTGATCGTCGTCGGTGTACTCGGCAGACGGTCCCGTTCGCGCTGCCGTTGTGTGCACGCGGACATCTACCGTGTCCGTGCGAAACGACCCAGAACAGGACGGAAGCGAGCATGAGAAACCCGTCGTTGCCCGAACCCAGGAGCGAGCGGGTCCGGTCGCGGATGACCGTGCAGGGCTGGTTCCAGGTCGCGTTCGCAGCCCTCGCGCTGTTCGTCGTCATCGGGACGGTGATCGGCGCGTACTTCATCGAGCGCACCGTTCGGATCACCAACGAACTGGTGGAGACGATCCAGCCGGCGCACATAGAGGCCTACCGGTTGCAATCCGCGCTGCTGGACCAGGAGATCGGGGTCCGCAGTTACGCTCTGACCGCCGACCCGGCTCTCCTCGAGCCGTACCTGAGCGGCAGGCAGATCGAGCAGGACGCGACCCAGCAGCTGCGGCGCCTGATCGGGGGACGCCAGGAGTCGATTGCGCAACTCGACGCGATCACCGTGACAGCACAGAACTGGCGCGCCGACTATGCCGAGCCACTCGTCGCGGCGGCTGCCCCCGACGAGCCACTACGAATCGATCTCCCCGGCGTCGAACGTGACGGAGCCGCGTTCGGCGAGCTGCGCGCCCAGCTCGAGGAGCAGAACGCCATCCTCGTCCAGGCCCGAACCGACGGCTACGACGAACTCGTCCATGCCCGTACGCTGCGCAACTCGGTGCTCGTCGCAATGGTGGTGGGTTTCCTGCTCACCGGCGTGCTCATGGTGGTGCTCGTGCACAACCTGGTTGCGACACCGCTCCTTCGCTTGCGGGCAGCGACGCGGCGGGTGGTCGCCGGCGGCAATTTCGACCAGCACATCTACCCGCAGGGGCCGAAGGACATCCGGGCACTGGCAGCCGATGTCGAAGCGATGCGCGAGCACATCGCCCGCGCGCTGACGGAATCGCGTCGGCAGCAGGACCGGCTCGCGCAGCAAGCCGTCGATCTCGACGCGCAGGCCGACGAGCTGCGCCGCTCGAACTCCGAGCTCGAGCAGTTCGCCTACGTGGCCTCCCACGACCTGCAGGAGCCGTTGCGCAAGGTGGCCTCGTTCTGCCAGCTGCTCGAAAAGCGCTACGGCGACCAGCTCGACGAGCGCGGCGTCCAGTACATCGCGTACGCCGTGGACGGTGCCAAACGCATGCAGGGGCTCATCAACGACCTGCTGGCATTCTCCCGTGTGGGCCGGGTCAACGACGCCCAGGTGCGCGTCGACCTGGGTCATACCCTGGACAAGGCGCTGAACAACCTCTCTGTGGCGATCGACGAGTCGCAGGTTCGCATCGAGCGGCCGGAGAATCTGCCCGAGCTCACCGGTGACCCGACTCTGCTGACCATGCTGTGGCAGAACCTGCTGGCCAATGCGATCAAGTTTCACGACCCGGAGCGGGCACCCGTCGTGCAGATCACGTGCGAACGGGTCGACGGCGGCGAGGATCCGGCTGCCCGTTCATGGCAGTTCTGCGTGAGCGACAACGGCATCGGAATCGCCCCCGAGTTCGCCGAGAAGGTGTTCGTCATCTTCCAGCGCCTGCACGGCCGGGACGAGTATTCCGGCACCGGCATCGGCCTTGCGCTGTGCAGGAAGATCGTCGACTACCACGGCGGCAACATCTGGGTCGACACCGACTACACCGAAGGGGCCCGCGTGTGTTTCACCTTGACCAGCACCGTTCCCGAGGCCGAGTCGATCTCGCCGATGCCCGCTCCTCGAGAGGTGCACCCGTAGGCGCCTGAAACCGTAGGTGCCGGCGCCTGAAACCGTAGTCGCAGCGCTTGTTGCTCCGCTGCCACGTGGATGCGTTCCACGCTCGCCACTTATGTGGAGAATGGTTTCTGGTGGGGATGTGTCGGCCGGCAGGTCGGGTAGGAGCAAGGCCATGGTGTCCATTCCTTCTGCTGATCCTGCCGGTTCCGGCTGCTCGTCGATGAGTTCGCCCACGATCGGAGTAGAAGAGGAATTCCTTCTCGTCGACCCCGAGTCCGGATCGCCGCGAATGTGTAACGCGGAGGTCGCCACGGCCGGGCTCGCACTCGACATCGACCTGCAGCTCGAGCTCGCCCGGTGCCAGATCGAAACAGCGACACCGGTGTGCGCCACGATTCCGGACCTGTGCCATGAGCTGCACCGAGCCCGGTCGTCGGCCGCGGCCGCGGCCGCACAGACCGGAGCCGGCCTCTTGGCCGCGGCTGTTCCTGTGGCCGGGCCGACACCCCGGACGATCACCGACAGACCGCGGTACCGCCGGCTCGCCGACAATTTCGGGTCGCTGGCCGAACACGTCATCTGCGGCTGTCACGTCCACATCGGGTCAAGTCCCTGGACGTGGTGTACGGACCGTTGCGTGATTCCTCGTCGGTGAGTCAGGCAGTCAAGGCCGGTGCCACCTCCTCGGTGTCGTTGCTGGCGGCGTTGGCGCACTTGTCGGTACGCGAG
>NZ_JAUZMZ010000013.1:0-51012 GCF_036327435.1 Rhodococcus chondri
GGAGTGCCCCTGTCGTCCTCGCCGAGGACACGATGACGGCCGGGGTGCACTCGGCGACCCGCACGATCGAGGACATCACCGCCGATCCCCCGCGGCCCGCAGTGCGCGGGATGATCGGCGCCCGGGGCGGTGGCAGTTCGCGCAAGGTACTTGCCGAGGTGCTGCCCGATGAGGCCGCGGCCGGCACCCCGCTGTATCTGATGCTCGACGACATCGCGGGCGCGTCCCTCGTCGCCGGATTCGCCTACTCCCGCTGGGTGCCGCGCGAACAGTTGCTCGTGGCGATGGCGAACGGTCCGCGTCGCAACATGGAGGGCATCTGCACGGGGTTCCAGCCGGGCTCGGGGGCGTTGATGCCGGACGGCTCGTCCCAGTGGAACCACCAGGTGCAGACGGTCGGACCATTGGTGCGTGAAGATGATCCGATCGGATGGCACGACCTCCCGGAGATCACCGAGATCTCGATGCGGCGTGCACGCAGGATCGACGTGACGATGGGTGATGTCATCGAGATCGATTCGATGTTCCAGGATTCGTCGACGGTGCCCGATGGTGGGCGTGTCGCCGTGCACGAGTATCTGGTGAGGGCGACCGCGGATCCCGCAACAGGGGAGCTGCTGTCGATCTCGGCCGATCCCCGCGTCCTGCCGTACGACGAGTGTCCACTTGCGTCACTGACGGTCGACCGCATCGTCGGAACCCCGCTTCGTGATCTGAGAGCCGCTGTGCTGGAGATATTTCCGGGCACCTCAGGATGCACACACCTCAACGACGCGATGCGCGCCATGGCGGAAGTGCCCGTGCTCGTCGACTCCTTGCTCGGTCGGTCCCACCGATGAACATCACTTAGTAATACAAGTAGTACAACTTCACTAAGAAAGATGTTAGCCTTGACACATTCCGGTCGTGGAAGTGTCTCCAGGGGCCGGAGAAAATCCGTATCACCCTGTGAGAAAGGCCGAACATGTTTCGACGGCGCACTCTTCGCACGGCCGCCGCTGTGGCCGCTGTAGGACTGCTGGCTACTGCTTGTGGCTCGAGCGAATCCGGTGGCTCCGGCAACTCCGGTGTACCCAACACCGAGGGAACGCTGAGCACGGGCTGGACCACCGGCATCACCAGCCTCGACCCACACCTTGCGACCAGTGAGATCGCCTCGTTCCGGTTCGGGCTCAACATGATCTACGACAGGCTGTTCACTGTGAAGGCGGACGGCACCGTCGACGGCATGCTCGTCGACAACTTCTCGTACTCCGAGAACGGCCTGGAACTCGTGCTCGACCTGCGTGAGGATGTGACGTTCCGCGACGGCTCCCCGCTTGACGGCAACGTCGTCAAGGCCAACCTCGACCGGGCCCGCACCCTCGACAGCCCGTCCGTGAAATCGCGCATGACGCCGGTCACCGACGTTACCGTCACCGGCCCGTACCAGGTCACACTGGCACTGGCCGAGCCGACCGACACCGTGCCGTACGTCCTGGCCGAAATGGCCGGCTTCATCATGCACCCGGATCTGATCGCCAACGGCAATCCTGCCACCGAGACCAACGGCTCCGGTGCGTACTCGGTCGAAAGCTTCGCTGCTGGCGAAAAACTCGTCATTGTCCGTGACCGCACCGACTACTGGGACACCGAGGCTGCGCAGATCGCGAAGATCGAGTACGAAGCCATCTCCGATACTCAGGCGTTCACGAACGCCATGGCCGGTGGCCAGATCGAACTGGGCCAGTTCCTGCCCGGCACCGTCACCGCCGTCGAAGACCGCCGCGGACTGACCACCGTCGACGTCCCGACCGGTATCGGCGTGGAACTGTTCCTGAACCGGGACAAGGCCCCTCTTGACGACGTCAAGGTTCGCCAAGCGATCAACTATGCCTACGACCGTGACGAGATCGTCGAAGCGCTCTATCCGGGATCCGAAGCCCGGCACCAGTACTCGCGCACCGGCCTGCCCGGCTACGAGGCGGCGCTCGACGAGACCTACAGCTACGATCCCGAAAAGGCGAAGCAATTGCTCGCCGAGGCCGGCCATCCGAACGGCATCGACCTGGGTGAAGTCATCATCGTCAACGTCATCACCCCGGGTGTGGCCGACGTACTGCAGGAGCAGTTCTCGCAGGCCGGCATCAAGATTACGCCGATCGTGAAGGACGGACTCGAGGGCCCGACGTCGTTCGGCCGCGGTGAGGCCTCGGCCCTGCTGCACTACTCCCCGCTGGGGACCAGCTTCACGGCCGGCTCCACCTACCGCTGGGGCCCCCGCCTCAATCCGTCCGGCGTGACACCCGAGTATGAGCAGATGCTCGCCGACGCAACCGATCCGCGTCGTTCGGCGGAGGAGCGTGAAGCCTCCTCGGTCGAGCTCAACGCCTACCTCGTCGAGCAGGCGTGGGGCGCTCCGCTCGTGTGGATCACCTACCCGTGGGTGATGAGCGACGAGGTCGGCAACTTCAGCACCGAGATGGACTACTCCACGACGACCGGGCCGTTCGACCAGCGGTACCTGACCGTCTCCGAGTAGAGCGCTCCGAATCGAGATACCCCCGGCCACAAGCCGGGGGTATTTCGCTATCGGTCGAACTTCGGCATCGGTGGAACCTGGTGCAGAAATTGCGATCCGGATGAACCAACCATGAAATCCGGTCCGGAGCCTGAACAAGGCTCCGGACCGGATTTCGTATGAGTGGTCGGCCGATCGGTTTACTGACCGTCGGTCTCGGAGGTGTGGGCCCGGGCCAGAGCCAGTCCCTCGTCGCGGGTCGGGGTGGTGGTGTGCCACCGGCCGCACGTGCAGAAAGCGATGTAGTGGTCGTCCTTGGGCAGGACGGCCTGGGCGTCGCAGTACCCGGAGGACTCGGCCATCGAGGAGACGAACTCGCCGGGCAGGTCGTAGAGAACGCTGTCGCTCATCGGAGTGCTCTTTCAGAAGGTGAAGTGGGCCGGCCGGCCCGCGATCATTCGATGCGGACCGGCCGATGGATTACTGGAGAACGTCAGACGGTGGCGATCGCGGGCTTCTCCGTGCCGGCCGCGGGGAGCTTGGGGCCGCCCGGGAACAGCTCTTCGAAGGTGCCGTGCATGATGCGATCCTTGACCTTCTGATCGACGTTGTCGAACAGGTTGTGCAGAGTCACCTGTGTGTGACCGTAGGTGCCCTCCATGTGCGGGTAGTCGCTGCCCCACATCACGTTGTTGTAGCCCATGCCGGTCATTGCGGCGACAGCCGACTCGTCGTGCTGGAACGACGCGTACACCTGGGAGTAGATGATCTCCTTCGGGGTGCGCTTCAGCTTGGGCCGCACGGCCATCGAATGCTGGCGGTAGCCCTCTTCCATGCGGTCCGCAACGAACGGCACCCAGGTGGCGCCACCTTCGGAGACGAGGACCTTCAGGTTGGGATGACGATCCAGTGCGCCCGAGGCGACGAGCTTCATCACGGCGCGCTGGCCGCCGAAGGTGGTCTCGGTGTAGTTGAGGACCGCACCACCGGGGCCGCGATAAGTTGCGCCGGGAGCGCCTCCGGTCGAGAAATCGATGGGCTCGGTGCCGATATGGAACGCGATGACCATACCGATGTCCTCGGCGAGGGCCCAGAAGGGCTCCCACTCGTCACGGTTGTAGTCCTTCTGCAGGGGATGCGGGTTGACCGGCATGAAGACGGCTTTGTAGCCGATCTCGCCGCAACGCTTGAGCTCGGCGCAGGCGTCCTCGATCGACAGGGTCGAGACCTGTGCTGTGGGGATCAGGCGCGGCGAGTAGTCCATGATCGTTTCCTTGGCCCAGTCGTTGGACACACGCAGTGCCTCACGCAGGACCTCCGGGGTGCGGAACGAGCTGGACCACATGCCGAGCGACGGGAAGATGAGTTCCGACCAGATGCCCTCTTCGTCGAGGTCCTTCAGGCGCAGTTCGACGTTGCCGGCGCCCGGCGCACGGTTGCTGGCGGCGTAGAACTCTTCCTGCGCGATATTGGGGAGCCGGCGACGGAACGCTTGGCCGTCGACGAAGACGGTCTCCCACTTGCCGTCGGGGTCCTTTTCTGAACGAGGAACCAGCTCGGCCAGATCCTTGGGCAGACGCGCACGCCACAGATCGTCGGGCTCGAGGAAGTGCGAATCACCGGAATTGGCCCACAGCTTTTCGGACACTTTGGTCTCCATTCGTTTTGTCACGGCTGATGATGGCGGGGTACCGAGCGGGCTGATCTGTGCTGGTACCGGCTTATGTTGGAGGAAATTCTAGAATGCCGTTTTAGGATGTACAGTGATTATTGCCATGCAGAGGGACGGAAGTCAACCCCAGGCGGTGTAAACAACGGAGGAATGATGCTGCAGAGCAAGGGACGCACACGGGCGCGCACATGGACGAGTACATCCGCGACGAAGGAGAAGGTGCTCGACGCAGCCGTCGAGGTCTTCGGCGAACGCGGATTCACGGCGGCGACCATGGCCGAGATCGTCGAGCGCTCGGGCGTCAGCGTCGGCAGCATCTACCACCATTTCGGTGGGAAGTCCGAGGTCTTCAACGCCATCTGGGAGGACTTCGTCGGATTGCTGCGCGGTCGCGTCGACGAGGTGGTGCAGGCCGCCCGGGATGACGGGGAGACCGACGGCTTCGAGCTGTTCGTTCTCGGAACCCGCGAATATCTCTCACTGATATGGGAAAACCGTGTGCAGGCCCGCGTCATCGCGATGGGGGATACGCCACCGGGGTTCGACGCACAGCGTCGCAGGGCGAGCCGGGTCGGCGGCGACAGCGAGATCGCGATACTCGGCCTGGGGCCGACTCGCAAGGAGAGACTGTTCGGCGACTTCCTCATCGCGATGCGCAACGAAACCACGATTGCATTGTTCGGAACCATGACCGAGGCTGACGCCGAGGCTCTGATCGACGAAACGGAGAAGTACTTCCGGCGGCTCCGCGCCGGTTCCTGAGGCCACGGTCTCGGGCTTATACGAACGAAAGGTGGGCAACGGTTCGAGAACCGTTGCCCACCTTTCGTCGTGTCTTCGTCAGGCGGTAACGAGCCGACGGCGGTGGTAGGACACCGAGCCGTCGAGCAGTTCGTCGACCTTGATACGACGGATCAGCAGGTGCACGTCGTGCTCCCACGTGAATCCGATGCCGCCGTGTACCTGCAGCGCAGTCTGCGCGGTGGCGCTGGCGCCGTCGCCGGTGAACGCTGCCGCTGCAGACACCGCGCGGGTGCGGGTATCGACATCGTCGCCGTCGAGGGCGACGGCGGCGGCCCACAGTGCGGCGCGCGAGGCTTCGACCGACAGCGCCATGTTCGCGCAGTGATGCTTGATGGCCTGGAAGCTCGCGATCGGTTTATCGAACTGGGTGCGCTGTCCGGCATATTCGACCGTCGTGTCGACCAGCCGGGCGGCCGCGCCGAGCGCGTCCATCGCCCGGAATGTGGCGAGCTCGTCGTGCAGGAGCGCGACGGTACCGGACTGCAGCACCGACCAGTTGCCCTCTTCGAGGACGGCGTCCATCTCGGCCACCGACCACGACCGGGTCACGTCGAGGGTCTCCAGGGTGCGGACGGTTACCGTGTCGACGGGCAGCACGGCGGCAACTTCGGTGCCGGTGTCGGTGGTAGCGACGACCAGGATGCTGTGCGCGTCGATCAGGCCGGTGGTCGGAGCTGTCGTGCCGCTCAAGCGGAGCGTTGCGCCGTCGACCTGTGCGTGCAGCGCGGAGTTCTCGAGCGAGGCGAGCGCAGGCACCACGAGCTGGGCGCCGGATTCGGCAGCTTCGAGCGCAGGATGGGCGAGCTGTTCGAGGAGCCGCGCCGCGACCGCGAGTTCGGCGACCGGCAACGGACTGCCCGCACGGCCATGCTCCTCGGCGAGCACCGCGAGGTCGACGTGGGTGCCACCCATGTCTGTAGTCAGAAGCCCGATCAGGCCGGATTCGGCCAGGTGCCGCACGCCTGCGGCGGTGGTGCGCGCGGGGCCGTCGTCGATCACCGGGCGGCGCGCGGCGATCGGATCGTTCTTGGTGAGCCAGGCGCGCTCGGCCTCGGCGAGGGCTTCTTGTTCGTCGCTCAGCGCGAAGTCCATGACACTCCTCCAACGTCGTGTTTGTTGACGTAGTTAACCATGTCACCTACGTTTTTGGGTAGCGCTCGACGCTCGTCTACTGGAATTCTAGGTTCGGATCGAGCGGTCACACGAGCACGGAGGTACAGCATGTCCCACGATCGTCCCGACGCGGCAGTCGAGAGTTCCGACGTCGGCGGTGGCTGGAGCTCGGTGAGTCACCGCGGTTTCGATGCCGGTGTCCACCGTGAACAGCCCGCCCCGTATGACGCCATGATCGCCACCGCCCGAGCCATGCTCGACGACCTGGCGGGAGCAAACCCGCCCCTCGGGGTCGTCGAGAAAGTGGCAGGTCACTTCGCCGACGTGCAAAAACTGGTCGCCGACCATCAGGTCTCCGAACGCCGTCGACCCTTCGGGCATCTCGATGTACCGGGGCGAGCGCAATGCATGTCGCCGGCACTTCTGGTCGACAGATGGGACCGTGGCGGTCTCGAAGGCACCGTCACCTTCGGCAAGTACTACCTCGGTGGGAACGGTGCTGCGCACGGGGGCACGATCCCGCTGATGTTCGACGAAGTGCTCGGCCGTCTCGCGAGCACCGACCGCACACCCTGCCGTACGGCGTATCTCCACGTGGACTTCCGGTCGATCACACCGATCGACGAGGAACTCACGGTCTCGGGATGGTTCGATCGTGAAGAAGGACGCAAGAGGTACCTGCGCGCCGAACTCCGTCACGGTGACGTCCTGTGCGCCGAAGCCGAGGGCCTGTTCATCGAGCTCAAGCCGGGACAACCGTGACGGACGAGGGTGCGTCTCCGGTCGAGGTCACGCGACACGGGCATGTCCTCGTGGTGGAGATGCGGCGTGCGGACAAGCGCAACGCAATCGACAGGGCGATGGCCGATGCGCTCGACCGGGCATTGACGCTCCTCGATGAGGACGGCGACCTGTGGGTCGGAGTTCTTGCGGCGGATGGGCCCGTGTTCAGCGCGGGTAGTGACCTGACGGCCGGGGGCGACTACGTCACCGAACGTGGCGGTGAATACGGAGTGATCCGGCGACACCGCACGAAGCCGCTCATCGCAGCGGTCGACGGGCCGGCTCTCGGCGGCGGCTTCGAGATCGTGCTTGCGTGCGATCTCGTTGTTGCGTCGGATGCGGCGGTGTTCGGACTGCCCGAGGTGGCGATCGGTCTCGTGCCGACGTGCGCTGGGTTGTTTCGCGCGCCGCGGTCCCTGCCGCTCAATCTCGCGCGTGAGCTCGCGCTGACCGGTGATCCCATCTCGTCCTCGCGTGCGTACGCGGCGGGCTTCGCCAATGTCCTGACACCGGCCGGGGAGGCGCGGTCGGCAGCAGTGCAACTTGCGGAGCGGATCTGCAAGAACGCTCCTGTCGCCGTGAGGGCATCCCTTCGTGCGGTCAACGAGATGGCTGCCGCTCACGACGGAGCCGGGTGGGAGGCCACGGACGCCGCAAAGCGTGCCATTGCCGGTTCCCTGGATGCAGCCGAAGGCGTACGTGCGTTTCTCGAGAAGCGATCCCCTGAATGGACGGGCCGCTAGCCCAGGGATGTGCATAACGTAGTAAACTACGTTGACTGTATTGGATCGAGGGGAGTCGCGCGGAGTTCTCCAGGCTGAAAGGGCCCCCATGACCGAAGTCGACACCGGTCCGACCGATGCCGAGGACCTGACGACGTTGAACGATGTCTTGAAGATCGAGCAACTCGACAGGGATCTGTTCCATGCCTTACCGATCCACCACGACGGCCGACCTCTGTTCGGTGGGCAGATCGCGGCGCAGTGTCTCCTTGCGTGTGGCGCGACCGTTCCGGAAGGACGGCATCCGCATTCGCTGCACGGCTACTTCCTTCGGAGAGGTGATTCCGCGCGGCCCGTCATCTACCGTGTGGATCGCGACCGCGACGGTCGCAGCTATTCCGCGCGTCGCGTCGTTGCTCTGCAGGACGGTGAAGTGCTCTTCAGTATGGCTGCCTCGTTCCGCGTCCGCACCGACGGTGCGGAGTTGGACGGCGAGCCCCCGGCGTCGATGCCTCCGCCCGACGAATGCCGCGCAATCCCGAGTGGGCTACCCCTCGATGCGCGCGTCGACGTATGGCCGGACCGCACACAGTTCTTTCCGACGAGATTTCATGTCCGTCCGATCGGCGAGTTGCCGGTGGGGGATGTGCTCGTGCATGCGGCCGCGTTGACGTACATGTCGGACTTCTCTGCAGGGCTACCGAAGCTCCTCGGCGGAGAGGTCCTCGGGCCGAGCCTCGACCATTCCCTATGGTTCCACGATGTGCCGAACTGGGACGGCTGGCTCCGGGTCGACTACGAACCGGGTGCCGCGGGCGGCAAGCGCGGTTGGTATTCCGGAGCTATCCGCGACGAGGCCGGCCGACGCATCGCGAGCCTCGCGCAGGAAATGGTGTACCGCGACGACGCCCCCGCTCCAGATGCCCCATGAGGAGAATTCGATGACCGATGAAAAACCTGCCGATGTCGCTGCCCGCGCGGTCCGTCGGCTCACCTCTGCGATTCTCAGCGCGCGCGCACATGGGGCGGTCGATCCGGACCTGGCAGCCGAAATCTCCGAACTCGCGGACCTGCTCGATGCAGAGGCCGTCGACGCCGTCGACTGCATCAGCGGCAAGGTCGGCACACACGACGGTGCGCTCGAGCGCAGCCCGGTGAGCGGTCCCAAGAATCCGGTGGCAATTCCCCTGCGATTCGAGCTCGACGACGACGGAAACGCCTCAGCGCCCGCCGAATTCCCGGCGCAGTACCAGGGCCCGGCAGGATTCGTGCACGGAGGAGTGTCGGGACTCATACTCGATGTGGCCATGGCCGTGGCGAACAGTGGTTCGAACAGACCGGGCATGACAGCTGAGATGACGCTGCGCTATCTGCGACCGGTTCCCCTGCATCGGGAGGTGACCGTACGCGGCCGCCACCTACGCGCGGACGGACGCAAGATGTGGGCTCGGGGCACGATCGAAGTCGACGGCGAGGAAGCCGTGGTGTGCGACGGACTTTTCATCTCGAAGGAGCTATCGCTATGACCACACTCGAACACAGGGCCCGCCCCCTCGACGTGTCGGCTGCGGAACAGGACTACGCCGCGGCACTCGAGCGGGACGCCGCAGCACTGCGACGAATTGTCGACTTGACGCAGCGGGTCGACAGCAATCATCCACTGTTTCTCGAAGTTGCCGAACGGCTGGACACGTTGTCGGAACGGCTGGAAAATCCGGTCGACACGGTGACCGAGACCGTCCGTAACCCCGGCTGGCGTCACGACCCGGTCAGCGGCGTCGAGAACGCGATCGCACTCCCACTTGTGCTCGAGTTCGAGGACGACCGGACGGTCCGAGCCGAGTTCGAGTTCGGCCTGCCCTATCAGGGCCCCAACGCTTTTGTGCACGGCGGGATATCGGCGATGGTCCTCGACCATGTCCTGAGCGCGGCTGTGCCCCCAGGCGATGTACCTGTCGTCACTGCACAACTCACCATCCGATACCACCGACCCGTCCCGTTGTTCGTGCCCGTGACCATGGTCGCGCGCGAGACGGATCGGGATGGACGCAAGGTATGGGCAACAGGGGAACTTGCCGTGGACGGCAAGGTTGCGGTATCGGCCGAGGGATTGTTCATCGAGAAGAAACTGAAGTCCGCACAATAGGCGTGCCGGTCAGGAGGAAGTGTGGTCACCTGGAGAATTCCGGACGCCCGAAAGGAACTGTCGCGGTACTACACCGGTACTGAGAAGTGCCTGACATCCGTCCCTGGAGAGTCCCCGATCGACGACTCTGCAGCCCAGCTCCGTCGAATCGTCGAGGCGTTGTCGCTCACGAAACCCGAAGCAGTGCACCTGTCGGCGGTCACCGAGCGACTTCGCGACCTCGCCGACGAACTCGAAGCGCACGCCGAGTCGCCAGCCGATCGCCTGTTCGGGATGTGGGATGGCGACGGTGTCGTCCGGCACGATCCGGTGACCGGACCGGAGAACACACTTGCTCCGCCTCTGGTCATGCATGTCGCGGAGGACGGCTGGGTCGAAGGGGAAGTGACACTGGGCCTGCCGTATCAGGGTCCGCCCGCCGCGGTGCACGGTGGCATCTGCGCCGCACTGCTCGACGCCGCACTTGCCGTCGCCAACCATCGTGCCGGGAACAACGGCATGACCGCGAAGCTCGAAATCCGGTACCAGCGTCCCACTCCGCTGTATCGGCCCATCACAGTACGTGCCAAGCAGTTGAGGTACGAAGGCCGCAAACGGTTCACGGTGGGAGAGATCGTCGTCGACGGTGAGGTCAGCGCCACCGCCGAAGGATTGTTCATCGCTCGGCGCCCTTCCGTGGCTGCCGACCAGTCAGCGGGAGACGACACATGAAGTACGTCCGACTCGGCAACAGCGGACTGCAGGTGTCCAGGCTCGCGCTGGGCTGCATGAGTTATGGCACGCCCGACACCGGTCAGCATTCATGGACTCTCGGGGAGGACGACGCGCGGCCCTTCATTCGCACGGCCGTCGAGGCGGGTATCAACTTCTTCGACACCGCGAACAGCTACTCCGGCGGCACGAGTGAAGAAATCCTCGGCCGCGCGCTGAAGGAGTACGCCAAGCGCGAGAATGTCGTGATTGCCACGAAGGTGTTCGGCCGGGTGCGGCCGGGCCCCAACGGAAGTGGATCGTCGCGCAAGGCGATCATGACCGAGGTGGACGCCAGTCTGCGCCGCCTGGGCACCGACTACATCGATCTGTACCAGATCCACCGCTGGGACCCTCGCACTCCGATCGAGGAGACTCTCGAGACACTGAACGACCTCGTGCGGTCCGGCAAAGTCCGGTACCTGGGTGCGTCGTCGATGTTCGCGTGGCAGTTCTCCAAAGCGCTGTACACCGCCGACCTGCACGGTTGGACCCGGTTCATCTCGATGCAGCCTCACTACAACCTTCTCAACCGCGAGGAGGAACGCGAGATGCTGCCGCTGTGCGAGGACCAGGGAATCGGGGTATTGCCGTGGAGTCCGCTGGCTCGCGGCCGTCTGACCCGTCCGTGGGACACCACCAGCGTGCGTGCCGAGAGCGACGAGTTCGGTAAGAGCCTGTACGGCGACGACGACAAACCGATTGTCGACGTTGTCGGTCGCATCGCGGATGAGCGCGGTGTGGAACGCGCCCAGGTAGCGCTCGCGTGGGTGTTGAGCCGGTCGGCCGTGACGGCACCGATCGTCGGCGCCACCAAGCCCAAGCACCTCGCCGACGCGCTGGCCGCGCTGGAACTCGAATTAACGGATGAGGAGTATGCTGCGCTCGAATCGCCTTACCGTCCAAGGCCGGTCGTCGGCTTCGCCTGAAGTCGGCCCGGTGATCGTCGACCCGGTCAGGGGCAGGGCTGGGGGCTTGCTGCCCTCATGATCACATCGACGAGAGGTTCGACGTGGGCTGCGGCATTTTGTCGTGCGTCGTCGCGTACGTCGAACGGCATCGAGAGAACGTGTACCAGGATCGAGCCGACGAGTGATTCCACGAGCGGACGAACGGGTACATCGGAGGTCAGTTCACCGCGGTCGGCGGCGTGCGTGAAGATCGCGGTGATGCCGGACCGGATTGCCTGGGTGACCCGCTCCTGGAACGGGTCGAGCATCGTCGGGCTCGCGGTGGAGTCGACCGAGATGCGCAGGGTTGCCCAACCTGTCGGGTCGAGGAAGTGGTGCAGGATCCGAGTCGCGGCGTCTGTGAGATCTTCGCGGAGATTGCCGGAATCGCTTGTCTCGGAAAGCGGAAGAGCGACGGATTCGACGCCGGCGATAAGCAATTCTTCCTTGGTCGTCCAGCGGCGGTAGAGAGCTGACTTGCCGACTCCCGCGCGCCGCGCGACCCCTTGCATGGTGAAGGACTGCCAGCCGGTCCGGGCGTACTCCTCGAGAGCAGCAGCAATGAGGCGCTCGCTGACGTCGGGGTCGCGCGGGCGCCCGGTCGGGCTTTGCTGCTTCTCGGGCATTGCTCCTCGATTCCGAGTGTGACTGCACATCGAACCAATCTTCACACTCTGTGGTTGCCTGCGGGCACACCCTTGCGGACTCTAGGCGTCCGTAATACTGTGTGATCTGACTAACATATTCAGCTAAGTCATCCTGCATTTTCTTTCACTCACGTCGGTGGCCGTGAGTGCAACCAGTGCGCGAACCGTCGTATCACGCTCCTGCGAAAGGAATCTCGTTGGCCGATCTCGAAGGCAGAGTCGCATTCATCACCGGTGTCGCCAGAGGGCAGGGCCGCGCACACGCGGTCAAGCTGGCTTCGCTCGGCGCCGACATCATCGGTATCGACATCTGCAAGGACATCGATTCGATGGACTATCCCAACGCTTCGCGTGAGGATCTGGACGAGACCGTGCGCCTCGTCGAGGGCCAGGGCCGTCGGATGGTCGGCCGAGTTGCTGATGTGCGGGATCGTGCCGGGCTGGCCGCCGCTTTCCAGGAAGGCGTTGCGGAGTTCGGCCGGCTGGACATCATCATCGCCAACGCGGGCATCGTGCGCCTGACTCCGTGCGCCGAGGAAGAGCGGGAAACTCTGTGGCGCGACATCATCGACACCAACCTCACCGGTGCGTGGAACACGGTCGAGGTCGCGTTGCCCGCCATGCGCGAGGGCGGACGCGGTGGGTCGATCGTCCTCACCAGTTCGAGCGCCGGACTGAAGGGGACCGCATCCGATCAAGCCGGATCGCAGGCCTATACGGCCGCGAAACGCGGTCTCGTCGGCCTGATGCAGACGCTCGCGAGCCAGTATGCGCCCGAGTGGATTCGTGTGAACACCATCCATCCGACCGGTGTGGCAACCGGAATGACGATGAACGCGACGATGGAGAAGTTGTTCGCCGCGGCCGCCGCGGGGGAGGACTCCGGGATGGCGACCATGCAGAACGCTCTGCCGATTCCGATTCTGCAGTCCGAAGACATTGCCAACTCGGTCGCGTGGCTCGTCTCCGACGAGGCCAAGTTCGTCACCGGAATTGCACTGCCGCTCGATGCCGGCTTCAACGTCCGTTAGCGCCGCACCCGACTTCCGAGCACGACAACAGGAGCAACCATGACCACTGCAGTAGCGGATCTGACCCGTCCCGACGTTCACTTGCACATCGGCGCCGAACGATTGGCAGAGGGATCGGCGGGCACGTTCGACCACGTGAACCCGGCCAGCGGCAAGTCCGACAAGACAATTCCCATGGCAGGTCCGGACGAGGTCGATCGTGCGGTGGCAGCCGCCGCGGAGGCATTCGAATCGTGGAAGCGCACCGCACCGGCGGAGCGGGCACGGTTGCTGCATCGACTTGCAGATCTGATTGCGGCCAACACCGAGAAATTCGGCCGGCTGGGCGCCATGGACAACGGCACCCCGCTGGGTACGGTCGCGAGTCTCACCGAAAAATCGATCGCGTGGACGCGGTACTACGCCGGATGGGCCGACAAGATCACCGCTGAGGTGACCTCGACGTTGACTGCCGACGGGGAGTTCGGCTACACCCTGCGCCAGCCCTACGGGGTGGTGGGCATCATCATCACCTGGAACGGGCCGCTGATTTCCCTGGCGATGAAGATCCCGCCCGCGGTCGCCGCGGGCAACACCGTCGTGGTGAAGCCGTCCGAGCTGACGCCGTTCTCGGCGGAACTGTTCGCCGATCTCGTTGTCGAAGCAGGGTTCCCGCCCGGCGTGATCAACATCCTGCCCGGTGACGCCGCGTCCGGGGCGGCACTCGTCGAGCATCCGCAGGTGAAGAAGGTCTCGTTCACCGGTGGCCCGGCCACGGCGTCGAAGATTCTCGCCGCGTGCGCGCCGACGATGAAGCCGGCGGTGCTCGAACTCGGCGGCAAGTCCGCCAACATCGTGTTCGAGGATGCGGATCTGCAGGCCGCGTGTGGTTTCGGCACGATCATGTCGGTCGGTGCGATGGCCGGACAGGGCTGCGCATTCCCCACCCGGATGCTCGTCCACGAGTCGATCTACGAGCAGGTGGTGGCCACGGTGAAGGCGATCGCCGAGCAGATCGTCGTCGGCGATCCGTTCGCCGAGGGCACCTTCGCCGGACCTGTGGTCAATCAGGCAGCGTTCGAGCGAATTCAGGGCGTGATCGCGAAGGCGAAGGAAGACGGTGCTCGTCTTGTGACGGGCGGTGAACCGGCGCGGCTCGACGGAGAACTTGCGGGTGGGTTCTTCCTGCAGCCCACCGTTTTTGCCGACGTCGACCCACAGTCGGATCTGGCGCAGAACGAGGTATTCGGGCCAGTGCTCGCGATCACTCCGTTCCGCGACGAGGCCCACGCGATCGAGATCGCCAACGGCACCCGTTACGGTCTGTCCGGCTACGTGCACACCAAGGACCTCAAGCGCGGTCTGCGGGTCGCCGAAGAGTTGATCACGGGTGAGGTGCTGATCAACGGCGCCGCTAACTTGGCGGTCAACCGTCCGTTCGGTGGTCTCGGGCTCAGCGGCCTGGGTAAGGAAGGCGGCAAGGCTGGCATCGAGGAGTTCCTGTTCACCAAGGGCATCGGTATCGCCTGACACTTTCCACGTCGAATACCCGGCTCCTGCACTTCGGGAGTCGGGTACTCAGCGCGTAAAGGTGCGTCGTGGTGGCTTCGAATGTAATCGCGCCGGTCTACCCGCGCTCAGAGCGTGAAGGACGATTGCGCTTTCGTCGGTCCGGACATGAGATGCGCGGCCACATTGCGGGCATCTTCACCGCAGATGACATCTTCAGGTTGCCTACCGATCTTCAGATACGCGTACTGGCCGTTCCTCCGATGACGCGCACCGCATGAGGTCGAGCGCGAACCCGACATAGTGTTCTGCTACCTGTTCCGGGCTCAACGGTCCGTCGGGACGCCACCACGTGGGCAGTGCGGTGCACATGGTGACGACAGCTCGTGATGCCTCGTAAGGATGATCAGCGCGGAAGCGGCCTTCGCGAACTGCGGCTTCGACTTCCACGTCGATCATGCGCTGCTGAACACTGCGCTTGTCGGCGATCGTGATCCGGTTTTCGGCATCGAAGCTGCGCATCTCACTCGCTCCGACGAAGCCGAGTTCTCTGCGGTGCGTGTGGTACAGCGTGAGGTTTTCGATGAGCAGGCTGAATCGCTCGACCGGACTACGTCCCTCGTCCCGCGCGGCTTCACTCCGTTGGTGCAGGTCGGTCATAGCGTATTCGAGGAGGGTCACCAGCATCTGTTGCTTGCTCGTGTAGTGGTGGTAGATCCCCGCGACGGACAACCCGCAGCGAGCGGCAATGCTCCGCATGTTCGCGCCGTGATAGCCGATTGCGACGAATTCGTCGAGCGCCGCCTGAAGGACGGGGTCGAAATTCAGGGGCGCGTAGGTGCGCCAGTCGGATCCCGTCGGCTCGACAGCGCTTCGAGGTTGGGCGGGTGGTCTCGGCGACGGCGGCGCGAGCGGGAGTTTCGGATTCACCGGGTCGACGTCGATCGCGAGGATGTGCGACACGTCCAGATTCAGGGCTTCGGCTATCCGGCCGAGTCGAACGACGCTGAGTCCGGTGTTGCCGTTCTCGATCTGGCTGATCGTGGCCGGGCTGACGCCGAGTGCGCGCGACAGCGCGCGGAGACTGGTCTGCCGCGACATTCGCGCCGCGCGTATCTGCGCCCCCAGAATCGCGTCTGCCGGCCGAGGCCTTTCGTCGCTGATCGCCATGTCCACCCACTCTCCCTGCGTTCAGAAATTCTAAACATAGCCAGTCCGTGGGTGGACTCCGGCGTCAACTCCGCTGCCTACCCTCGGACTTCCTTCAATACCGGCGTCGCGGCGAACTCGGCGCGGGCGAGCGAGCGACGGTGCACCTGGTCGGGTCCGTCGGCGATCTGGAGGAAACGGGCCTGTGCGTAGAGCACGGGCAGAATGGTGTCCTGCGACAGCCCGGCGCCGCCGAAGATCTGCATCGCGTCGTCGATGATCTGCTTGACCGTGAGCGGCACCAGCACTTTGGCGGCCGCGATGTCGTGCCGGGCATCCTTGGTGCCCTCGACATCCATTCGCCAGGCAGCTCGCAGCACCATCAGGCGCGCGGCGTCGAGTCGGATGCGGGCGTCGGCGACGGTCGCCTGCACCACACCCTCGTCGGCGAGGGGCCGCCCGAACGCGACACGTGTGCGGGCGCGTTCGGTCATCAATGCAATCGCGCGCTCGGCCATGCCGATCAAGCGCATGCAGTGGTGGATTCGTCCGGGACCGAGGCGAGCCTGCGCAACCGCGAATCCCTTGCCCCGAGGTCCGAGAAGATTTTCCTTGGGAACACGAACGCTGTCGAAGACGATCTCGCCGTGGCCGCCCTCGTGGCGGTCGGTGAAGCCGAGAACAGTGGTGGACCGGACGATGTTCAATCCGGGGGTGTCGATGGGGACGAGGACGATGCTGTGGCGGCTGCCGACCGTGGCGTCGGGGTCGGTGACACCCATGACCATGGCCACCCGGCAGTCGTCGCGCAGTGCCGCGGTGGACCACCATTTGCGGCCGGTGAGCACCCATTCGTCGCCGTCCTCGGCGATCTCGAGCCGGACGTTGTTGGCGTCGGAACTCGCGACGTCGGGTTCGGTCATGGAGAAGCACGACCGGATCTCGCCGTCGAGAAGCGGGGCGAGCCACTCCTTCTTCTGCGCGTCGGTGCCGTAGAGGTGCAACAGTTCCATGTTTCCGGTGTCGGGTGGGGAACAGTTGAACGCCTCGGGGGCGATCAGCGGACTCCAGCCGGTGAGCTCGGCGAGGGGTGCGTACTCGAGGTTGGTCAGCCCCGCACCCTCGCGGGCGGGGAGGAAGAGATTCCACAGGCCCTGGCGCTTTGCGGCGGCCTTGAGGTCGGCCATGATCGGCGGCGCACCCCAGTGGTCCGGTTTGGACGCGAGTTGCTCCTCGGCGATCGCCTCGGCGGGCAGCACCCGTTCCTGAATGAACGCCGACACTTTTTCTTGCAGTCCGAGGACTTTCGGGCCGTACTCGAAATCCACTTCCGTGCTCCGATCCGGTTCGATGGTGGGGCCGCGCTCAGCGGCGAAGTTCGGTGACCGACGAGGTTGCGGCGAGTTCGAGGGCGCGTTGCAGCAGCGGGCCGACCATGTCGGCGATGTCGTCGAAGCCGTCACCGACGGTGCCGCCCTGCGCGTGCCGGGCGTTGATGCCCTCGAGGATGACGGCGATCTTGAAGTCGGCGAACACCGTGTACCAGTCGACATCGGGAATCTCGATGCCACGCTGTGTGATGTACCGGTCGAGAAGCTCTGTGCGGGTGGGGAATCCGTCGAGCCGAGCGAGACCCTCGGTGATCGGGTTGTCGATCGTGCCGGGTTGGTCCCAGAAGCTCAACATGATTCCGACGTCCGCGAGGGTGTCACCGAGCGTGGCCATTTCCCAGTCCAGTACCGCGACGATCTTCCCCTTGTCGTCCCGGGACGCGAGGACGTTGTCGAGTTTGACGTCACCGTGGACGATGCCCGGGAAGTGCGAGGTGGGCAGCGCGCGGCGGAGCTTGTCGAGCAGCACGGACACCTCGGGGCGATGGGTGGTGCGTGAGGCTTCCCATTGCCGTTCCCAGCGGCCGAGCTGGCGTTCCAGATAGCCGTCGGGGCGACCGAACGAGCCGAGGCCGACGGCGTCCGGGTCGACGCCGTGCAGCACGGCCAGGGTGTCGACCAGGTCGAAGCCGAGTCGGTGACGTTCGTCCGAGGTCAGGTCCGATGCCTGCTCGACCGTCCCGACGGGCACTCCGTCGATGAACTCCATGAGGTAGAACGGTGCGCCGAGAACATCGGTGTCTTCGCACAGCAGCACCGTGTCGGGTACCGGGACCGCCGAGTCGGCGAGTCCCTTGATCACCGTGAACTCGCGCTTCATGTCATGTGCGCTCGGCAGGACGTGCCCGTACGGGGGACGTCGCAGAACCCACGTCCGGTCGGTGTCGGCGACGCGATAGGTGGGATTCGAGCGACCACCGCTGATCAGCGAGACGGTCAGCTCGCCACTCACGCCACCGTCGAGTGCGCCACCGAGATACTTCGTCAGCGCGCACACGTCGATTTCAGTGGTCATCGACTTCAGTGGTCATCGGGATACCTTTCGGAGGGACTCAGCAAACCGAACGATCGTTCGGTGTAAACATTATCACCGTCCGGCAGAAGACGAAAGAGGCCGGCCGGTTGCGATCACCGGCCGGCCTCGTCTCTGTTCGAGCAGGATGTCGGAACTACACGGGGCCCATGCGAATTGCGCCGTCGATCCGGATGGTTTCGCCGTTGATCATGGCATTGTCGACGATCGACAGGGCCAATTTGGCGTACTCGGCCGGGACGCCCAGACGTGACGGGTGCGGGACCTGAGCCGCGAGGGATTCGCGGACCTTGTCGGAGAGGTTGTTCAGGATCGGTGTCTCGAACGTGCCGGGCGCGATCGTGACGACGCGAACGAGCTTGCGCGCGAGATCGCGTGCGCCGACGAGGGTCAGTCCCACGATGCCGGCCTTTGCGGAGGCGTAGGGAGCCTGGCCGATCTGGCCTTCGAACGCTGCCACGGACGCGGTCATGATGACGATGCCGCGTTCGCCGCCGACTTCTTCGTTCTTGACCATGCGGGCCGCGGCCAGGCGTAGCACGTTGAAGCTGCCGACCAGGTTGATGTCGACGACCTCCTGGTAGAGCTCGAGACTGCCGGGCGTGCCGTCCTTTTCGACGAGGCGCAGCTTGCCGCCACGGCCGGCGCAGTGCACGACGGCGCGAAGCGGGGCCTTCTTCTCGGCCTCGGCGAGTGCGGCGTCGACGGCATCCGCGTCGCGGACGTCGGCGGGCGCGAATGTCGCGAGTTCGCCGAGTTCCTTGGCTACGGTCTCACCGTCGGAGGACGGCAGGTCGATGATGACGGTCGGGACACCCCGCGCGATGAATGCTTCGGCGGTTGCCCGTCCGAGGCCGGAGGCGCCGCCGGTGACCGCGGCAGACGCGTTGGTGAGATCCATGGAAGGGTGACCTTTCGTTCGTAAAAGATAACGACAAACAGGTAGTGCTCGCAGGACCGAAACGGCTACCCTTGCCGACGACCTAGTTATACAGGTAATACTTGTGTAGCGGGATTGGTGTGGCACCGGCAACACATCCGTCCGCGAGCGACCATGTCGAGGGAAACGGAGCTGAAGTGGACACGATCGACACCGGCCTGGTGATACTCCGAGTGCTGCTGGGGTTGACGATGGCGGCGCACGGATACGGCAAGCTTTTCCGCGGCGGCCGCATCCCCGGCACGGCCGGATGGTTCGACGGCATGGGTATGCGGCCCGGCAAGGTGCACGCGTGGCTGGCCGCGCTCACCGAGGTCGGCGCGGGTATCGCGCTCGCGCTGGGCCTGCTCACCCCATTTGCGGCCGCCGGATTCGTCTCCCTCATGTTCGTCGCCGCGTGGACCGTGCACCGAGGCAAGGGCTTCTTCGTGGCCGCCGACGGCTGGGAGTACAACCTCGTCCTCGCCGGGGGAGCAGTGGTCGTCGCGATCATGGGCGCCGGTAGCGCAAGCCTCGATCACCTGATTTTCGGCGACAACCTGCTCGACGGCTGGGTCGGCGGCGCAATCGCGCTCATCGGCGGCCTGGCCGCGGCCGGCCTCCTGCTCGGGACGTGCTACCGGCCCGCACCGAAGCGGAGGGGCGAGTCGGTGACCGCGTCGTGACAATGGATTTCCTCGAGCTGCACGCCCGCGAATCCGTCCGCGACACGGTCGCCCGATGCACGCACGCCGGCGACGGCGGGAAGCTCACCGAGCTCGCCGACTGCTTCACACCCGACGGCACACTCGAGGTCAAGGGCCGGTCCAGCGCGACGGGCCGGAGCGCGATCGTCGACATGCTCGGTGAAGGCGCGACCCCTGCGGATGCGCCACGGACCACCTCGGGAGCGAGGTTCTTCCAGCGCCACTTCGTCGCCAATCTGACGTTCGACGCAATCACGCCCGACCGCATCGACACCCGTGCCTACTTCGTGGTGTTCGGCCCGGACGGCGCGGACCACTGGGGCAGATACCGGGACGCGTTCGTCCCGGACGGTGACCGCTGGCTCATCGCGCACCGCTTCGTGGCAGTCGACACCACGGCGCCCGGTTCGTTCCTCGCGGCCCGGTGGTCACAGTGACCGCACGCGGATTCGTCAACATCCGTGACGTGGGCGGACTGCCGCTCGTCGACGGCGGCGTGACCGCACACGGGGTTCTGTACCGAGGCGACGCCCCCTACCCGGGCGACTCGGTGCTTCCGGAACTCGAATCCTGGCCGCCGAGCGCCGTCGTCGATCTGCGCGGTGACACCGAACGCGACCGATTCGCGTATGGCTGGCCTGACGGCACGGTGGTGCACAACATGCCGTTGTTCGATTCGGCGGCCCCCGGTGCCCGACCGGTCGATCTGCAGTCGCTCTACGCGCGCATGCTGCACTACAACGAAACCCGCGCGGGGGAAATCCTCGCGCTCGTCGCCGAACCCGACGGTCCCGTCCTGCTGCACTGCACGGCCGGCAAGGACCGCACGGGCGTCCTCGTCGCTGTGCTGTTGCTCGCGGCCGGTGTCGAACCGGACGCCGTCGTCGACGACTACGTCCGCAGCGAAGAGGCACTGTTCGACCTCATCGACCGGTGGCTCGATGTCGGTATCCGTACCCGCAATTCCCCGCCGCTCGCCGAGCAGTTCCTGCGCGCACCCGCCGACGCGATCACCCCGATCGTCGAGCAACTCACGTCGGCGCCCGGGGGACCGGCACAGTGGATGCTCGATCACGGCGCAAACCCCGCCCACCTCGACACCTGGCGGGCTCGGCTGCACGGAGTCGCTGCGCCGGCAACCGGCGATTCGGAAGGACAGAAAGCATGACCCCGACACGAACCGATGTCGTGGCACCGGCGGTGCTGACCGAACTCCGCGACGGGGTCCTCGTCATCACGCTGAACAGGCCTCACGCCCGCAACGCGATGAACGCGGACATGGCCGAACAGATCGGCGACGCCCTCGAATGCGCCCACCACGACCCACAGGTGCGGGTCGTGATCCTCACCGGCGCCGGCGACCAGGCGTTCTGTGGTGGCGGCGACCTCGTGGCGATGTCCGAAGGGCAGTCCCTCGAACCTGCCGACCCGGTCAAGGAGGCATGGGGTTTCGGGGGAGTGTGCCGGCACCCCATCGACAAGCCGATCATCGCCGCGGTCAATGGTTTTGCGGTCGGTGGTGGCGCTCAAATCGTCCTCACGTGCGACCTCGTCGTCGCCGAGGAGAACGCCGTGTTCTCCCTCCCCGAGGTCGGGAACGGTCTCGTCGCATCGTCCGGCGCGGCAGTGCGGCTCCCTGCGTGGCTTCCCCGGCCGATCGCCATGGAACTCCTGTTGCTCGGCCGCCGCTTCACGGCGGAGGAGGCACGCTCGTGGGGGCTCGTCAACCGTGTGGTGCCGCCCGGTCGTGCCCTCGACGAAGCACTCACTATGGCCGAGGTCATCGGCCGACAGGCTCCGCTCGCGGTGCAGGCCACCAAGCGGATGGTGGCGGGTATCGTCGGCCGCGAGTTCGTCACCGAAAGCGATGCGTGGGAACGGAATCTGATCGAGGTGGCCGCGAACCGGGCCACCGAGGACGCGAAGGAAGGCCCCCGCGCGTTCGCCGAAAAACGACGACCCGTGTGGCAGGGAAGGTAACTCCATTTCGTTGCAGTATCCGCGCGACCACAGTATCCGCATGACGTCGACCACCAGAACGAAGGCTCCCGAGATGACAGTATCCGACATCACCACTTACGATCCCGCAGCGCTGCGCGACCAGTGGTACCGCGAGGGCTTCTACAGCGACCGCACGTGGCCCGATGTGCTCGCTGAGAGCTGCGTGACGGGGGCGTCGGCAACCGTCGTCTACGCCGGAGTCGAAGGCGCACAACTTGTTACGACGGTCGGTGAGATCCACACGCTCGCCCAGCGCGTCGCCGCGGCACTGCAGAATCGTGGTGTCCGCGCGGGCGACTCGGTCGCGGTGCAGCTGTCCAACAGGATCGAAGCGTCGATCGCCTACGAAGCGGTCCTGCTTGCCGGCGCGGTCCTCGTGCCGATCGTGCACATCTACGGACCGAACGAGGTCCGGTTCATCCTCGAACAGTCGGGCGCCAAGATCCTCGTCCAGCCCGATCGCTGGCGTTCGATCGATTACGGCGACCGCGTCGCCGCATACGCCGACATTTCCACGCTCGAACACGTGGTGGTGGTCGGTGATTCCGTTCCCGCCGGTGCGTCGGCGTGGGCCGACCTCGTCACCTCCACTGCGGAGTACACACGACCCGCTGTGCACGCCGACGACGTCGCGTTGCTGATCTACACCTCCGGCACCACCTCTGCTCCGAAAGGCGTGCAGCACAGTCACAATTCGCTGCTCGCCGAGCAACAGTCGGCACCGCAGTATCTGGGCGCGGGTGAGGATGCGGTTCAGCTCGTGTCGTTCCCGCCCGGACACATCGCGGGTGTCGGCAGCGTGCTGCGTCCGCTGCTGCACGGGCAGAACACGGTCTACATGGACGTGTGGGACCCCGCCCTGGCGGTCGAGTTGATCGCTCGGCATCGTGTCACCGCGACGTCGGGCACCCCCTTCCACCTCACCGGCATGCTCGACCTCGGCGACGTGACCGAAAGACTTGCGACGCTGCGTGAATTCCTGATCGGAGCAGCGACGGTGCCCGAGGACCTGGTCCGCCGCGCCGCCGACGTCGGCATCAGTACATACCGGTGCTACGGGTCGACCGAACAACCCACTATCACTGCAGGCTCCACCACCGACCCGGAGGCTGCGCGTCTCGGTACCGACGGTTCGCCGCTGCCCGGAGTGCGGGTACGTATCGTCGACGAAAGCGGCGCCGACACCCCCACCGGAGTCGACGGTGAAGTCGTCACCCGCGGTCCCGACCAGTTCGTCGGCTACCGTGACGCGAGTCTCAACGCATCGGCGTTCACCGCCGACGGCTGGATGCGCACCGGCGACCTCGGCCACCTCGACGCCGACGGACGGCTCACGATCACCGACCGCATCAAAGACGTGGTGATCCGTGCGGGGGAGACCATCTCGTCGGGCCAGCTCGAGGATGTACTCGCCGCGCACCCGGCGGTTGCCGAAGCCGCGATTGTCGCGGCGCCCGACTCTCGATACGGAGAAGTCGTCGCCGCGGTGGTCGTCCCGGTGCCCGGGGCCGAGATCGATCTCGACAGTATTCGCGAGCACTTCGCGAAATCCGGCCTGGCGAAACAGAAGACGCCCGAGCGACTCGCCATTGTCGACGCGCTGCCGCGTACGGCGCTCGGTAAGATTCGCAAGGCCGAGCTCCGGGCCGAGCATTTCCCGAAGGGCGGCAACCGATGAGCGTGCGCTGGCAGGATCTGCGGCTGCCGGTCATGGCGGCACCCATGTTCATCGTCTCGAATCTCGATCTGGTGATCGCCGCGTGCCGCGCAGGTGTCATCGGCGCATTTCCGTCCGCGAACCCGCGGGCACCAGAGACACTCGACGACTGGCTCGGCGCCATCCGCGCTGCCGAGCGCGACAGCATCGACCGTGGCGAGCCGTTCGCGCCGTTCTGTGTCAACATGCTCGCGTCGTCTGCACTCGACAAGGACAAGCGCGACCGTGCGCTCGCGACCGTCGCGAAATACGAGGCGCCACTGATCCTCACCAACATGGGGGATCCGAAAGAGGTCGTCGACGCCGCGCACGGCTGGGGCGGCACGGTGTTCCATGACGTGACGACCATCCGACACGCCGAGAAAGCGATCGAGGCCGGTGTCGACGGACTCATGCTCGTGTGCGCGGGAGCCGGGGGACACGCGGGCACGTTGTCGCCGTTCGCCTTCCTGCCCCAGGTGCGCCGCATGTTCGACGGGCCCATCATGCTGGCCGGCGGTATCGCGGACGGCAACGGTATCGCGGCGGCGCTCGCACTCGGAGCCGACCTCGTAGTGATGGGTACGCGATTCATCGCGACACTCGAATCGGGCACGGTCGACGACCACAAGGGCATGCTCGTGAATTCACGCAGCGAGGACGTGGTGTTCACCGACGCGATTGCGGGACTGCCCGCGAGCTTCCTCGCGCCGTCGATCGCCGCGAACGGGCTCGACCCCGCCGAACTGCCGAAACCTCTGGCCAAACACCGCCCGAACCTGCCTGCCGGTGTGAAACCGTGGAAGACGGTGTTCAGCGGCGGTCATTCGACCGGGTTGATCCACGATGTTCCGCCCGTGGCCGGGGTGGTCGACCGGCTGGTGCACGAGTTCGACTCGGCCCGCGAAGCGGGCAACTGGCGTACCGCGCTCGCCGCATCGGTGTCGCGGGAGAAAGAGAAGCAGTCATGACAGATGTCCCGCAACCATCCACACTCAGCGGCTTCAACGCACGTCTGGGTATGACGCTGACCGAAGTCACGGCCGACCGCGCCGTCGCCACGATCGAGATCGCCGAGGGACACCTACAGCCTGCGGGCATCGTTCACGGTGGCGTGCACTGCGCGATCATCGAGACCTTGGCGAGTATCGGGGCAGGTCACTATTTCTCGGGTCCGGGACGCAGCGTCGTGGGGGTGAACAACTCGACGGACTTCATTCGCGCGGTGGGCGCGGGAAGCGTGCTCCGGGCTGAGGCGACTCCGTTCCACCGCGGCCGGACCCAGCAGCTGTGGCAGGTCGAGATCGTCGGATCCGACGGCCGGCTCGTGGCCCGCGGAAACGTGCGACTGGCGAATCTGGAGCCCCGATGAAATCACCAACCAGTCACGGAACCGAGGCAACCATGACCGACGTGCTGTCGATCGAACATCCGCGTGAAGGGGTCAAGGTCCTGCGGATGAACCGCCCGGACAAGCTCAATGCATTGGATCTCGAGCTTGTTGCGACGCTGCACCGGGAGTTCGACGCGCTTGCATCCGACCGGTCGACCCGCATCGTTGTGCTGACGGGCGCCGGCCGGGGCTTCTGCGCAGGACTCGACCTCGACGGATACGGTGACGTACCCGGCACCGAGCATTCCGGTGCGGTGCATCGGACGCTGGCGCGCCAGGAGGACATCGCCTCGCTGGTGCAGAAGATCCGGCGACTGCCGCAGGTGTTCGTCGCAGCCGTCAACGGACCGGCGGCCGGTGGAGGCTTCGCCCTCGTGTGCGCAAGTGACGTACGTATCGCATCCCGAAGCGCTGTATTCGCAGTGTCGTTCATCAAGGTCGGGTTCTCGGGCTGCGATATCGGTACGTCGTGGCTGCTGCCGCGGATCGTCGGTGCCGGCCGCGCGCACGAATTGATGCTCACGGCCAGGAAGTTCGACGCCGACGAAGCGCTTCGGATCGGGCTGCTGTCCGATGTCGTATCCGATTCGGAACTGACCGAACGTGTTACGCGGTGTCTCGACGACCTTCTTGCGGCGCCTCCGTTGTCTCTGGCGCTGACCAAGCGCGGCATGTGGCTCTCACTCGAGATGCCCTCGTTCGATACTGCTGTCGAATTCGAGAACCGGCAACAGGCGCTCACCTCGCTGACCGCTGACCAATCGGAGGCGATAACCGCCTTCGTGGAAAAGTGCGCCCCCGGCTACGAGAGCCGATGAGATGGTGTCCATGAGAAATGAGGCTGCGAAGGCCGACGCCCCCGTTGTCCTGATCAGCGGTGCGGGTCGCGGAACCGGTCGGGCGATCGCCCTGCGTCTTGCGGGGGAAGGATTTGCGGTCGCCGGCCTGTATGCCCGGGACGACGAAGCCGCAGAGAAAACTCGGTCCGAAGTGGAGTCGACCGGTGTGCGGTGCCGGATGTATCGGTGCGATGTGGCGGACGCGGCCGCCGTCACGGAGCGGGTCGAGCAGGTGTCGGCCGATTTCGGACGCATCGATGCGCTGGTCCACAATGCCGGGATCGCCAGTCGCGGAAAGGCCGTGGCCGACACGGATCCGGCGGAGATGACCCGCGTGGTCGGGGTGCACGCCTTCGGTGCGTTCCACCTGCTCTCGGCGACAATCCCGCTGTTGCGCAAATCCGATCGTGCCTCTGTGGTTCTCATCTCCAGCACAGCAGCGGCCACCATGCTTCCCGGCAACGCGCCGTACACGATCGGCAAGGTGGCGCTCGAAGCACTCGGCAGGACCGTCGCAGCCGAAGAGGCGCGCAACGGCATTCGAGTGAACATCGTGGCGCCCGGACTCATCGCCACCGAGATGGGCGACCGTCTGGCCCGTGCCGTGACCGGCGCCGCGGACGCGGCCGAGCTCGACGCGCGGATGCCGTTCGGGCGGGTCACGCGCCCGGAGGACGTGGCCGAGACGGTGGAGTTCCTGGTCTCGGATCGCGCACATCAGGTCACCGGCCAGCGCATCGAGGTGCACGGTGGTGTTCCGGGCGTCCCGAGGGAATAGCCGGACTGGGACGGTGTGACCGCATCGGCGAGCGTCATGCTTGTCGTCCGGTCCAGTTCTTTTGGCTGCTTTGGTATTTCGCCATCTACGTAGGGCGGCTATGGTGATCGTATGAATGCCCCGGTGTCCGTTGCACACGCGCAGTTCGTTTCCGTTCTACGCGTCGAGGGTGAGCGTATCGCTGCGATGCCTGCCGACATGCTCACCGCGGCGGTACCGTCCTGCCCGGGATGGACGCTCGAGCACGTCGTCCGGCATGTCGGCAGAGTGCACTCGTGGGCGACAGCTGTGCTGCAGTCGGAGCCGAGTACCCCGATCGGTGACATCCGCCCGAAGAGCAGGATGTCTCACGGGCCGGACTGTCTCACCGAGTACCGAACCGTGCTCGATGGGCTGTTGACCGAATTCGCCCATCTGGATCCCGCCACACCGCGTCCCGCGTTCGTGGGCTCGGGGACTGTCGGATGGTGGGCGCGACGTCAGGCGCATGAGACGACGGTGCATCGGATCGACGCGGCCGACGCTGTGCATGCGGCGGGTGGCCCCGAACCCGACCCACTCGATCCGGCAGTCGCGGCCGATGGTGTCGACGAATGGCTGAGTTTTGCGCTCGCGCGCATCGTGGGGGATCCGGGTGCGCCCGGAACAGTCGGGGTACCGGACGAACTGCGGGGTCGGACGGTCCATGTGCACGGCACCGACACCCCGGATGCGGAATGGTCTATCACGTTCACCGAAGACGGCGTGCGGGTAACGGGTGAGCACACGAAAGGTGATGTGGCGCTGCGCGGCCCAGCGGCGGACCTGCTGCTGACGTTGTGGAACCGGCGGCCTCTCGAATCGGTGCGGGTCTTCGGGGATGCGACCATCGCGCGCGCGATGCTCGATGCGGTTCGCGTCTGACCTGCCGAGGGCGGTCGGTTCGGTGCCGGAATGTGTCAGGACTTTGAGATCGACGGCGGCACAGCGATCTTCATTTGATTATGTGTAGGACTGCAACGTGAAAGGCGTACCATGACCTCAGAGGAAATCGGTTTTGTCGAGTCCGACGATTACCTGCACCCCGTCTCCGACAACTTCTACGAGAACGAGACGTTCTGGTTCTCGTTCTTCGTTCCGGAACGCAACATCGGCGCCTGGATCTATGTCGGGGTCCGGCAGAACGCGGGAATAACGCACGGCGGGCTGTGGCTCTGGGACGACACAGCGGTGGAGCCGTGGGATCTGCCCTTCTACGAGGGTTTCTCGGCACTGAAACTGCCGACCTTCGACGGGCCGAGACTGATCAGCCCGACTGGCGCAACGATCGACGTGGTCGAGCCGGGTATGGCTTACAACCTCCGCTACAACGACCGTAAGCGTATCGACGTCGAGCTGTCGTTCCGCGGATTCGAACGTCCTGTTGCGCTTCTCCGAGGAACCCCGCCCTATCCGGAGGCATCGCACTACGACCAGACCGGCCGGGTCACCGGGCACGTGATTCTCGATGGTGAACGGATCGAGGTCGAGTGCTGTGCAATGCGAGACCGGTCGTGGGGTCCGCGCACCGAGCGCGGATACGGGCGCGTGGGATACACCTGGCTGACCGACCCCGAGTGCAGCCTGCTGACCTATTCGGTGCCGACCGACGCGACCGACAACGTGCATTCGGGGTACATCCGTCGCGGCGACGAGGTCTCACGTCTGGTGCGCGGTGAGCGGAAGGTGGTGCGCGATCCGGCTCGTGCCTGGGTGGAGAGGCTCGAGATCGCGGTGATCGACGAGCACGGTGCCGAGATCGTCGCCACCGGGACGGCCCGCAGCCGGATGATTCTGCCCGGTGCAACCAGCGTGTGCATCAACACGTTGATCGAGTTCGAGATCGACGGCCGGACCGTCTACGGGGAAGACCAGGACGTGTGGTCGATCGACCTCTTCCGGCAGGCGCGTTCGAACCGGGGGTGAACCAGTCGCCGCCTCGCGGAGTGTGATCAGAGGTCGCCGAACCGCTCGTCGATTCCGTCGAGGCGGCAACGAATACGTACTGCCGCGTCGCGAGCGGTAGCTATTGCGTCGGCGGCCGCAGAGAGAGCCTGCTCGAGTTCCGCATTGGGGTGCCCAGGCGTTCCGGCCGCGGTGTGGGCCGCGGGTTGGGGTCGTAGAGCGGGCGCGACGAACGTTCGGAACCGATGACGCGCGGTCTTTTCGGATCGGTCCGGATATTCCGCCGCAAGGTAGGTCTGTTCGAGGAGGAAGTCGATCATCTCCCTGATGGGGATGTCGGTGCGGACGACGCCGGCCGCTTGACCCGCGAGCAGGACCGGACCGGTGATCTCGTCGGTCAGCGACCGGATGTCCTCGTCCAGCACAGCGGCCGAGCGCTGCGCGACCAACGCCCTGATGACAGGGTCTTCGGGCAGCTCCCGCGTCGTGTACACCAGGACTTCTTCCATCTTCGCGAAGATGTCGCGTTGCGCTGCGATGATCTCGCGGGTGCGAGCGATATGGTTCCGGGCCCGGTGGATGCCGACCAAGATGATCATGCGGGGTGTGTTGCCGAGCTGACGGAACGCGGTCGCGCGGGACACACCCGCACGCTCGGCTACTGCTGCCATCGTCACCGCAGTGGTCCCCTGGATCTGCATCTCTTCGTCGGCGGCTCGCACGAGTCGCGTTCGGACGCTCTCATCGCAGGCGGGCAATGAGTCGGGTGTCTGCGACGGCATGCGGTCACTCTAACGCCGGGACGGTTGCAGTGCTGTGTCGGGCCGTGGCGTGATTGCCGACACCACCTATCTATCGATGTGACATAGGTCTCGACAAAGCGGGCGATCCTCGCTACGATCGTCGCAGAAAATCTCAAACCTTGCGATCGAGCAGGGTCTGAGTCTCACGATGAGTCGGATTGTTGCGGTTCGTGCTTCTTGCTCCTCTGCATGCACGTGCCGCCCACGTCGAAACGGCAGGATCCAATGAAGCTCACGGTCGACACCTCCAAATGCTCCGGACATGCCCGCTGCTATGCGGTGGCCCCCGACGTGTTCGATATCGATGACTTGGGCTATGCCGTCCCGCTCGACCGCGAGGTCGAGGAACCGGTCGACGACGGAATCACCGCCGGAATTGCGGCGTGCCCCGAGCACGCCATCTCCATCCACTGAATCGTAGTCGTATCCCTCCCGGCACACGCCACCGTCCTCTCCGGCTGCACACATGCGGCTGGAGAGGCTCTCGAACCGCAGTACTCCCAGCTCTCCCCACCGCCGAATTCGAAACAAGGACAACAACTATGGGACGTGTACAGGACAAGGTCGTCTTCATTACGGGCGTTGCCCGCGGGCAGGGCCGCGCGCACGCCGTGCGGCTCGCCGAGGAGGGCGCGAACATCGTCGGCGTCGATTTCTGCGAGGACATCAAGACCAACGCCTACTCGATGGCCACGCCGGACGATCTCGCCGAGACCGTACGTCTGGTCGAAGCGGCGGGAGGCCGCATGCTTTCCACAATCGCCGATGTGCGCGACCGTCAGGCCCTGACCGCTGCGGTCGAGGCCGGAGTCGCCGAGTTCGGCCGCATCGACGGCGTCGTCGCACAAGCCGGCATCTGCCCGCTCGGAACCGACGACCCGCAGGCCTTCCTTGACGCATTCACGATCGACTTCGTCGGCGTCGTCAACGCGGTCGAGGCAGCCCTCCCGCATCTGGCCGACGGCGGTTCGATCGTCGCGACCGGCAGCCTCGCAGCTCTGCTGCCGGGTTCCACCGACAATCCGACGACCGGGGCCGGTGGTCTCGGGTATTCGCTCGCCAAGCGATCGATCGCCGCCTTCGTGAACGACCTGGCAGTGGTGGTCGGGCCCAAAGGTATTCGAGTGAACGCCGTGCACCCGACCAACGTCAACACACCCATGCTCCACAGCGAGATCATGTACCGGCAGTTCCGTCCGGATCTCGAGTCGCCGACGCGCGAGGATGCGGAACCCGTCTTCCCCGTGATGACCGGTATGGGCGTTCCGTACGTCGAGCCCGAGGACATCGCCGAGATGGTGCTGTACCTACTGTCCGATGCGTCGCGGTACGTCACCGGCATGCAGATGCGCGTCGACGCCGGCGGCTACGTCCGCAACCGCCCCCAGCAACCCTCCTTCTGATCGACTTCCATCCAGAGTTCGGAGAATCCCTTGGCACAGAACACCTCTCGGCTGTACATCGACGGCAAATGGGTCGACAGCGAATCGGAGGTCGTCCTCGACGTCCTCAATCCGGCGACGGAGGAAGTGATCGGCCGCGTCCCGCAGGCCACCGTCGGAGAAGTGACCCGGGCCATCGACGCCGCACGACGCGCCTTCGACGAGGGTCCGTGGCCGACGATGTCACCCCGCGAGCGCGCCCAGGTGCTGCTGCGGATGGCCGACGCGATGGACAAGCGCCGCGCCGAACTCGTCGAGCTGAACATCGCGGAGTCCGGCTCGACCCGGATGCTGGCGGAATACCTGCAGGTAGGGATCCCGCTGCAGCACTTCCGCGACATGGCCGACCGCATCCTGCCGACATACCAGTTCGAGCGCGGTGTACTGCCGACAGTGGGCGACGGAATCGGCCAGGGCATCGTTGTCCGCGAGCCGGCCGGGGTTGCGGTGCTCATCTCGGCGTACAACTTCCCACTGTTTCTCAATGTCATGAAGCTGGCCCCGGCCCTCGCCGCAGGCTGCACCGTCGTACTCAAGCCGGCCCCGACCACACCGCTCGAAGCCTTCGTCCTCGGTGAGATCGCCGACGAAGCAGGACTTCCCGCCGGCGTACTCAACATCGTCACCGGCGACACCGACGCCGGCCGGGAGCTGACCACGAACCCGAAGGTCGATCTCGTGAGCTTCACCGGCTCCGACACCGTCGGCCGACTCGTCTACGAGCAGGCCGCACCGAGCCTGAAGAAGGTGGTTCTCGAGCTCGGCGGCAAGTCCGCGAACATCATCTGTGAGGACGCCGATCTCGCTGCCGTCGTCCCCTCTGTAATCGGGAACATGATCACCCATGCGGGACAGGGCTGTGCGCTCTTCACCCGGACGCTCGTGCATCGCTCCCGGTACGACGAACTCGTCGCGGCCGTCACCGCAGGACTTGCCCACGTCAAGGTCGGCGATCCTGCGGAACCGGACACCGTCATGGGCCCGTTGATCAGCGAAGCCCAGCGCAGCAAGGTCGAATCGCTCATCGCCACCGGCATCGAACAGGGTGCGAAGGTGGCCTTCGGCGGCGGCCGTCCGGCCCTCGACAAGGGATTCTTTGTCGAACCGACCCTGTTCGTCGACGTCGACAATTCGATGGACATCGCTCAGAAGGAGTTCTTCGGCCCGGTCGGCGTCATCATCCCGTTCGACGACGACGACCACGCGGTGCGCCTCGCCAACGACAGCGACTTCGGCCTCGGCGGCAGTGTCTTCGCCGCCGATCCCGTACGAGCCCTGGGTATCGCCAAGCGGATCCGCACCGGCATGGTGTCGATCAACGGCGGTGGCGGGGGAGTCACCCCGCACGTGCCGTTCGGCGGATACAAGCAGTCCGGTCTGGGTCGGGAATGGGGCGAGGCCGGCCTCGAAGAATACCTGCAGACCAAAGCCATCACTTGGAGTGCTGCCCGCGGTTGACGCGGGGTGCTCTTCGTCGACCTCCACCGCGAGCGATTCAGACCGTAAGGACTTTCCATGACTCAGACAGAACCCACCGGGACGAAGCCCGCCGCGGGCACCTGCCCCGTGCACAACTTCAACTACACCGAGTACCAGCCCGTCGGCACGTGGTTCGCCCGGTACGACGAGTTCCGCGAGAAATCACCGATTTTCCGGAACGAGTTCGGTCCGGGCTTCTATACCGTCGCCAACTACGAGGGCATTCTCGCGGTTATGCAGGACGCGGAGACGTTTTCGAACAGCGTCGTCACTCCGCTCGATCCCAATCCGCCGTTCAAGTGGATTCCGGAGATGCTCGACGGCGACGAGCACCTGCAGTGGCGTAAGCAGCTCGGGCCGTTGTTCTCCCCGAAAACTACCGAAAAGCTCGACGGGAAGGTCCGGGAGCGCGCGATCGAGCTCGTCGAGGCGATCCAGGCGAAGGGCGGGGGCGCGACCGAATTCATGGCCGAGTTCGCGCAGCAGTTCCCGACCTCGATCTTCTTGGAACTGATGGGACTCCCGGTCGAGGAGCTGCCGCAGTTCATGGAGTGGGAAAACGCGATTCTCCATGCCTCCGGCGATGATCTCGAAGCGCGCGAGGCAGGCCAGATCGCGGCGATGCAAGCCGTGATGGGACGGTTCTTCTCGGTCATCGCCGAGCGGCGCGCCGAGCCCCAGGACGACATCGTGAGCAGGGCACTCACCTTCGAAATCGACGGCAAGCCGGTGAGCGACGAGGACCTGCTCTCGTTCTGCCTGCTGATGTTCATGGCCGGCCTCGACACCGTGTCGGTGACGCTCGGCTGGGCGTTCTACCACTTCGCGACGCATCCCGAAGACCGTGCGCGCATCGTCGAAGATCCTGACCTGATCCCGGGTGCGCTTGAAGAAATTCTGCGGGCGTACGCCATCGTCGTGCCGGCGCGAAAGGTCATGAAAGACACCGAGTTACTGGGCTGCCCGATGAAGGCCGGCGACATGGTGAACTTCGCTATCGCCGCGGCAACCCGCGACGAGGCCGCCTTCGAGAACGGTACCGAAGTCGACATCACGCGGACTCCCAACAATCACATCGCGTTCGGTGCGGGACCGCACCGGTGCCTCGGTTCGCACCTGGCGCGGCGCGAGCTGCGCATCGCACTCGAGGAGTGGCACAAGCGTATTCCGGAGTACCGGCTGGCTCCGGACGCGGAGCTCGTCGAAACCGGTGGTCAGCTCGGGCTGACTTCTCTTCCCCTCGAGTGGGACCGCTAGTCCGGCTCGCTGCCGCATCACACCAGCACACCCCTTCGACCCGGAGGCGAATTATGCCGCTGCAGGATCACATGCATTTGATTTCGACCGACGATCATTTGATCGAACATCCGCGGTTGTGGTCGGACCGGCTGCCGTCGAAGTTTCTCGATATCGGTCCGAAGATCATCGAAAAGTCCATGCCGAGTGGTCTTTTCCCCATTCCCGGTGCTCCTGTCGGGACACGGTTGGCAGAAGTGTGGGAGTACGAGGGGCGGATCTACCCGTACATCGGCCTGAACGCGGTCGCGGGTAAGAAGCCGGAGCAGTACGGCGTCGAACCCACTCGTTACGAAGATATGCTCCCGGGTTGTTACGACTCGCGGGCACGGCTGCTGGACATGGACATCGACGGTGTCCAGGCAGGGTTGTCGTTCCCCTCGTTTCCCCGGTTCGCGGGAACAGTGTTCCTCGAAGCCGAGGACAAGGAACTCGCCCTGCTGTGTGTGAAGGCATGGAACGACCACATGCTCGACGAATGGTGCGCGGCGGCACCTGACCGGTTGATTCCGATCGTGATCCTGCCGTTGTGGTCGGTGGAGGAATGCGTCCAGGAGATCCAACGGACAGCGGCCGAGGGCGCGAAAGCTATTTCCTTCCCGGAGAATCCGGTGCCGCTGGGATTGCCCTCGTTCTACACCGATCATTGGGACCCGGTGTTCTCGGCAGCGGAAGATGCCGGCATGCCGTTGTGCATGCACTTCGGGACCTCCGGTCAGGCGCCGATCACGGCTCCCGAGGCGCCGATGGCGGTGATGATCGCCTTGTTCGGGTGTAACTCCATGTACGCGACGGCCGATCTGCTGTTCTCCCCCGTCTTTCACAATCACCCGAATCTGAAGGTGATGATGTCCGAAGGGGGGATCGGCTGGGCGCCGTACCTGCTCGAACGGATGGACCTGACGTGGGAGAAACACCGGTTCTATCAGAACATCGATCAGTCCGCGAAGCCGTCGGAACTATTCGCCGAGCACATTTTCGGGTGCTTCATCGACGACCGGTTCGGTGTGGACAATCGGCACAGCGTGGGAATCGACAACATCACCTGGGAATGCGATTACCCCCATTCCGATTCGAACTGGCCGAACAGCCGCAAACGCGTGCACGATGCGATGCTCGATGTTCCCGACGAGGACGTGCATAAGATGGTCGAGTTGAACGCTCGCCGGCTGCTCAATTTCCCTCGTCCCTGAATTGAAGGCAGAGGCAGGAACTTTCACCTTCCGAAGGATCGATATGGCCGAACCGATCGAACAGCTACCCGAGGACGACTGGGTCGACCAGGACCTGCTCACCAGGGGCCTGGCCGGCGAGCTGCTGGACGAAGAGATCGCCGCCGAACGAGGCCGCCTTGCGCGACTCGATCGAGGCGAGAGTGGTGAGGACATTCTCATGACTCGCGCCGACATGGAACGGCGCCTGGCCGCGATGCTCGAAGTCCGGAAACGCGTCGACGCACCGAATTCCGTGAAGTTCTGATGCACCAGCTATGGAGGACATGTGAGCCGAAGTACCGTCGTCGACACGGGTAGGCCGCTGCCGCAGCCGACTTTGGCGACCGCCGGGTTCTGGGCCTCGGGAGCGGACGGTGTCCTGCGAGTTTCCCAGTGCGGCGACTGCAGTAAGCGAATGCATCCGACGACGGTGCTGTGTCCGGACTGCGGTGGACGCGACCTGTCGCTGCAGCCGGTCTCGGGTCGCGCCGTCGTGGTCGGCGTGACGATCAATGTGCAGCAATGGCTACCGAATCTTCCGCCGCCGTATGTCATTGCGATCGTTGCGCTCGAGGAAGATCCAAGCGTCCGCCTGACGACCAACATCGTCGGGTGCGAGCCCACCGACGTGTCGGTGGGTACCGAGGTTCGGGTCGTGTTCGAACAGGTCGATCCGGAGATTTGGCTGCCCCTTTTCGAACCGGATCCGGACGCCGACGGCACGGCCGGCCCACTGCCCGAACCCGAGAACTACCGGTCCCGGCTGCGACCGCCGGTGTCGTCGAAGAAGTTCGAAGACCGTGTCGCGATCACGGGGGTCGGGCAATCCAGACTCGGCCGGCGGCTCATGGTCGACCCCCTGACCCTGACGGTCGACGCGTGCCTGCAGGCGATCGCGGACACCGGTCTGTCCGTCGAGGACATCGACGGTCTGTCCACCTATCCGGGTGTCGCCGTCGGTGGCATGACAGAGGGCGGCATCATGCCCGTCGAGCAGTCGCTGCGGATCCGGCCGACCTGGGTCAACGGTGGCGGCGACCTGCCCGGGCAGAACGGGTCGATCATCGCGGCGATGCTTGCCGTTGCATCGGGACTGTGCCGGCACGTTCTGTGCTTCCGCACTGTGTGGGAGTCGAGCCACGCCGAGTTGATGCGGTCCGGAAGGTGGGACACCGGCGTCGGCCGCGCCGCGGGCATGCTCGAGTTCCGGCACCCGTTCGGTGCGATATCGGCCGCCAACTGGATCGCGTGCCAAGCGTCGCACTACTTCCACCGCTACGGTGACGCCAAGGATGCGCTCGGTGCGATCGCGGTCAACACGCGCGCCAACGCATCAGCGAACCCCGAAGCGGTCTATCGGGATCCGTTCTCGATGGATGACTACCTGAACGCCCGGATCGTCTCCACACCGTTCGGGTTGTACGACTGCGACGTCCCGATCGACGGTGCGGTCGCGGTAATAGTCTCCGCCGTCGAGACCGCCGACGACCTGCCACACAAGCCCGTCTTCGTGGAGGCGGTGGGCACGCAGATGCTGGAGAACCTGTCGTGGGATCAGGGGACCCTGACGCACCTACCGCAGTCCCTCGGTCCTGCCGCACACCTGTGGAGCCGCACCGAGCTGCGGCCCGAGGACGTCGACGTCGCGCTGCTGTACGACGGGTTCACGTTCAACGCGCTGTCGTGGCTCGAGGGACTGGGTTTCTGTGAGTTCGGTGCGGCTCGTGACTTCATCGACGGTGGGCGGGGCATTGCCGTCGACGGGCAGCTTCCGGTCAACCCGCACGGCGGCCAGCTCTCCGCCGGACGCACCCACGGCTACGGATTCTTCCGGGAAGCAGTGCTTCAACTCCGGGGACAGGCCCCGGGACTGCAGGTCGCCGATCCGCACGTCGCTGTCGTCACTGCCGGCGGCGGGGTGCCCTCGGGGGCCGTTCTTCTCCGCACCGCCTGACCACCCGCAACGCCTGACCACTAATTCGCTCACCCACGATCAGGAGTCGTAATGGACCGTCCCCTGGAGGGCATCCGCATCCTCGAGGTCGCCCAGTTCACCTTCGTTCCCGCAGCCGGAGCAGTGCTCGCGGACTGGGGCGCGGACATCATCAAGGTGGAGCATGCGGAGACGGGCGACGCGCAGCGGGGGCTCGTCCGTGTCCTCGGACTCGACGCGAACAAGGCCGGATCGTCGTTCGCCCCGATCATGGAGGGCCCCAACCGGAGTAAGCGGAGCATCGGCATCGATCTGGCAAAGCCCGAAGCGCGACCGGTTCTCGAGCATCTCGTCCGCAACAGTGACGTGTTCCTGACCAACTACCTGCCCGGCCCGCTCACCAAGCTGCAGCTAACCCTCGACGAGATCCGCGCCATCAATCCGAACATCATCTACGTCACCGGAAACGGGTTCGGGTCCGAGGGCCCCGACGCCGACAGGGGTGCATACGATGCCACGGCGTTCTGGGCACGTGGGGGCAGCGCCGACGGCGTGATGCCGCCCGATACCGATCACATGGCGTTCATGCCGTCCGGTGCCTACGGCGACAACATCGGGGGCATGACCATCGCCGGGGGTATCGCCGCGGCGATCGCCGGCCGCGAGCGCACCGGCGAACCGTCCGTCGTGGACGTGTCGCTGCTCGCCGTGGGTGCGTGGGCGACCCAGTTCTCGGTCAACCTGGCGTTGTTCACGGGTGGGCCGCTTCCCAAGGTGCAGAGGGTCTCTGCCGCTCCAGGTAACCCGCTGACCGGTTCGTACCGCACATCCGACAACCGTTGGCTGCAATTCTCGATGCTGCAGCCCACCCGCTACTGGAACGAATTCGTTTCCGCGCTGGGTCGCAAGGATCTCGTCGACGATCCGCGGTTCGCGACGATGGAGGCGATTTTCGAGCACTCCGAAGAAATCGGCGGCTGGTTCGCCGAGGCGATCGCCGAGCGGCCCTACGACGAGTGGCTCGGGGTCTTCCGTGACATCTCGGGACAGTGGGCACCCGTCCAAACCGGCTGGGACCTCGGCCACGACGAGGCGCTGATCGCCAACGGCCGGATCGCCGAGATCACCGACGCGGACGGCAAGCCTCAGAAACTGGTCGCCAGTCCGGTCAAATTCGACAACGCTCCCGTGAAGATGCATCGGGCACCCCAGTTCGCCGAGCACACCGACGAAATACTGAGGGAAATGGGCCTGGACGACGAGCAGCTCATCGATCTGAAGATCGCCGGTGCCGTCACCTAATGCCCCATGGGCTTTGTGTGATGCGCGCTACATAGTATACAAAGTGTTCTAAGTTAGGGTGTATTTCCTGCCGCCTGTCCCGAAGGTGGCCCGTGTGGAGGGATTGCCGTGACGGCGATGAACCTGACCGACCTGGCGGCGATCTACGAGAGCGAGCCGGCGATCGTGATGGCTGGCAGCGGCGCCACATTGAGCTACCGCGAACTCGACGACGCGTCCAACCGCATTGCTCACCTGTTTCGGCAGCGTGGACTCCAGGTCGGCGACCATATCGCAATCCTCATGGAAAACTGCCTGGACATGTTCCCCGTCGCCTGGGCCGCACAGCGGGCCGGGCTTCTCTATACGCCGGTGAACTGGCATCTCGCCGACGACGAAGCGGCGTACGTGGTGGAGAACTGCGGTGCCCGTCTGCTCGTCCATTCCGAACAGCTCGACCGGCTGGCTTCCGTTATCGCTTCCGGAAACCCCACTGTCGAAGCAAGGCTGACAGTGGGGTCCACGTCGCCGAGTGGAGCCGAGCGGCTCGCGGATGTAGTGGCCGCACTTCCCGAAACCCCGATCGACGACGAGGTCGAGGGTTATTACATGTTCTATTCGTCCGGAACCACCGGGCGCCCCAAGGGGATCTTGCCCGAGCTGACCGGCGCGCGGTTCGGATCGGGGCTGAGGATCGACTCGACGATGCGTGATGGGTTCGGATTCGGTTCGGATACGGTGTATCTGAGTCCAGGCCCGCTCTACCATGCGGCTCCGCTCGCATGGTCCATGGGGACCGTCCGCAACGGCGGCACCGCGATTGTCATGGAAAAGTTCGACGCCGAGGACGCACTGTCGACGATCGACCGGTATCGGGTGACCCATTCCCAGCTCGTGCCGACGATGTTCGTACGCATGCTCAAACTCCCGGACGAGACGAGGGCCCGGTACGACGTGTCGAGCCTGCGCGTGGTGATCCATGCGGCCGCGCCGTGCTCGGCCGAGGTCATTGAAAGCATGATAGACTGTCTCGGGCCGAAGATCCTCGAGTTCTACGCGGGCAGTGAGGGCAACGGCTTCTTCATGATCAGCACGCCGGAGTGGCTCGAGCATCGCGGCTCCGTGGGCAGGCCGACCATCGGTGAGGTGCATATCTGCGACGACGCCGGGCACGAACTCCGTCCGGGCGAGGTCGGCACGATCTGGATGAGTGGCACCCCGAAATTCGAGTACCACGGCGACCCGGGCAAGACCTCCGGCGCGTACAACGACAAGGGCTGGAGCACCCTGGGCGATCTCGGGCACGTGGACGAGGACGGCTACCTCTACCTGTCGGCGCGGCGCACCGACCTGATCCTCTCGGGTGGGGTGAACATCTATCCGCAGGAGATCGAGGATGCAATCACGATGCATCCGGCGGTTCTCGACGTCGCGGTGATCGGGCTGCCCGACGATGAGATGGGCCAACGGGTGCACGCGGTCGTGACGCCGGCGGAAGGTGTCGTTGCGGACGAGGCTCTCGCGGCCGAGTTGATCGGCAATGCGCGGAACAAGCTCGCACATTTCAAGGCGCCGCGCACGGTCGAATTCGATGAGGTGCCGCGGTTGCCGAGCGGCAAGATCCTCAAGCGCGAGCTGCTTGCCCGCTACGAGAACATCAGCGAAGCACGGTGATATCAGTCGTGTTACCCAGGTTGCGTTCGAGAGCTGGAGCGAAATCGGACTCATCACTTCTCCGCTCGGTCTGAACGTGTTCGCAGCGGCCGTGCCGCCGGCGTCCTAAAGGATCGTCCCGGGACGATTGAGTCGGTCGGGCCGCGCCGAGAATTTGGGTTCGGCGTGTCGCACGGTTGTCGGCGCGTGGCTCGTGACCTTCCGGGTGCTGGTCTGTATGGGCTCCAACTGGGCGTTGCGCCTTTCATCGAGCACGGGCCGCAACAGCCGCTTTCTTCGCCGCAAGCCCTGCTGTCAACTGCTCCAGCATGGCCCGTCGATGTTCGTCGGACGCCGGTGGTCTCTGCACTGTCGAGTGGGCGGCACGGACACGGTGATAGGGCTCGGTGAGCCGGTGAGCCGCATCGGCAACGGTTTCGCCGCGCTGCTGACGGTCGTGGGTCTTGCGTTCGTTCGGGGACGGGCCGGTCCAGTCGAGGCGGGCGAGCAGATAGGCCACCAGCCGCAGCGGCGCGGTCATCGCCTCGGCTGTCGGCCAGATCAATCCGCAGGTGATGCCGTCGCGGTTGAGGACGTGGGCGATGTCGATGCCGGTCCAGCGGTCGGTATCGATACCGGCATCGAGCAGGAGGTCGCAGACCGATCCGATGTGTCCGCGCTGTCTGCCGGTCGCATCGTCGATGCCGCTAAATGAACTTGTGAGACGTTGCGAGCTGAGGCGATCCGGGTCCTGCTTCCGCCGGCGACAGACCGTCTCTTTACCAAGGATGTGACGGTGTGTGCGAACCCCACAATTTCGGGCTCTCCTGACTCATTCGTGGGTGATTTCTGCCCGGTAATTGAGGCGGGTGACCGCCGAGCCCGAGCATGGCCAGGGCAACGAGGGCCTCAGGGCTACGAAATCCGAACGCCACACGGGTGATCAGTCTGATCTTGGTGTTGATCGACTCCATCCGCCCGTTGGACAGGCCGTGTTCGATCGCAGCAAGGATCGAGTCCCGGTGGGTGACGATGCTGCGCGCCAACGCGACGAACTCGGGGATACGGCATCGCCGAGCCCAACCGATCCACCGGCCCAACTCGACGACAGCATCCTCGAGGGACATCTGGAAGATCAACCGCAGCGACTCCTTGAGCAGATAGGCACGGTACAAGGCGGGATCCTCGAGTTCGATCAGCCGCAACGTCACCGTCTGCTTCTCGGTCAGATTCTCCGGGTTCTTCAACAGCGCCCACCTGCTCTTCTTGACCACGGTGGCCCGCTCACGGTATGGATCGCCGGTGTTGCCCGTCCCGGCCCGCGGCCGCCCTCGTGTACCGAACCTCTTGCGCGGGATCGCTTTCGCGCGAGCCCGGTTCCAGGCGCCGCGGCGGACCTTGTCGACCGCGGCGGTCGCCCAGGCCACCACATGAAAAGGATCCGCGCACCGGATCGCGTCAGGGCAGCGTTCAGCAACGACCTTCGCGATCCACGCCGCCGCATCAGCGGTGACATGGGTGATCTGCGCGCACCGCGCCTCGCCGAGCAGATCGAAGAATCCGCGCAGGGTGTCGGCGTTGTGGCCTTCCGCCGCCCACACCAGCCGACCGGAATCGTGATCGACGACCACCGTCAGGTACTTGTGCCCCTTCTTGTACGAGATCTCGTCGATCCCGATCCGGGCCAGCCCGCCGAAACGATCGATCTTGCGCTTGGTGTCGGACCACACCCGATCGACGATGGACCCGACCGTGCGCCATGCGACCTGCATCAGCTCACACACCGCGGACTTCGAGCAGTGTGTGGCCAGCCACGCGATCGTCTCGTCGAACCGCCTCGTGTGTCCGGCCCCGTGCCGGGCCCACGGCACATGCGCCACGACCACCCCGTGCTCACCGCACATCACCCGCGGTGCCGGTGCTTCGACGAGCACCGTGACCTGGCCTGCATCGAGAGCCCGCCACCGTCGGCGCCCTGCCCCACCGTCGTAGCCCGGGCTCCGGCGCCGGCACACCCCGCATCGTGATCGGGCTCTGGCCGTCGGCCGTACCGAGACCACCACGCATCCCGCGTCGTCGTCGTATTCGACGCCCTCGACGATCGTCTTTTCGACACCGAGGATCCGAGCCCATATCCTGTTGTTGCGCACGCCGTTTCCCGTATCTGTAGCGACCTGACCCTAGACAAGCCAGAACGCTACTGGGGCAACGGCGTGCGTTTCTATACGGCCCTCAGATCACCCACAGATCAGTCAGTAGAGCCGCGAATCTCGCATTACTCCGATGTCCTCACGCTATGGAGGTATCCGACTGCCGACAGCGTCTGCTCCCGCCCAGCGGGTCGTTTCGTCGATTTGCCGGAGCGGCACACCGCCGAGTGCGACCCGCTGTGCTCGTCGGGCGATGACCACCCCGGTTGCCGGCCATGCCGTCTCTGTCTGCGGCGGGACCGGCTCGCATAGAGATCCGGACGATGGTCCGAAGCCTGTCGGCCCGACGACCGGCCGAAAGGGGTTCACGAGGGCGCGGGCGGGCCTACCGTGGGAGCATGTTGTCTGCACAGAACGCCGAGGTAGTGCGCGCGACCCTTCCTGTCGTCGGCGCAGCCATCGGTGATATCACCCCGATCTTCTACCGCCGGATGTTCGCTGCGCATCCAGAACTCGAGCGCGATCTGTTCAACCGCGGCAACCAGGCCCAGGGCGACCAGCAGCGCGCCCTGGCCGGAGCGATCGCCGCGTACGCGAGCCTGCTGGTGTCCGACAATGTCGCCGAACCGGGCGACCTGCTGTCGCGAATAGCCAACAAGCACGCATCGCTCGGGATTCTTGCCGATCAGTACGACATCGTGCACAAGCACCTCTTCGAGGCGATCGTCGAAGTCCTCGGCGACGCGGTGACCCCCGAGGTCGCGGCGGCGTGGGACGAGGTCTACTGGGACATGGCGAAGGCCCTGGTCACGATGGAGACCCAGCTGTATCTGGACTCCGGTGTCGACCCCGGGCAGGTGTGGCAGCAACTCACGATCCGGAAACGAGTGCAGGAATCACCCGACACGGTCTCGTTCGCGCTGGCACTTCCCGACGATTCGCCCTTGCCGCCGGCACGTCCCGGACAGTACGTCTCCGTCGCCGTCCGCCTGCCGGACGGTGCGCGGCAGATCCGGCAGTACAGCCTCACCCGGGCGCCGCAGCGTGCGTACTGGGGCATCACCGTCAAGGCGATTCCCGAGATGAGCAATCCCGACGGTGGGATCATCCCCGAAGGGGAGGTATCGAATTTTCTGCATCGCAACATGTTCGAGGGTGACGAGCTGACGGTGTCGCGTGCGTTCGGCGATCTGCTTCTCGACGACACCACCGCCCCGTTGCTGTTCATCTCCGCCGGAATCGGGTGCACCCCCATCATCGGGATGCTGCACTACCTGACCCGTACCGAATCCGACCGGCTGGTCACCGTGCTGCACGCGGACCGTGCACCGTCCCGGCACGCGCACCGACGGGAGTTGTCCGAACTGGTCGAGCGGCTACCGGGTGCCCGGGTGCACCACTGGTACGAGGACCTGGGGGTGCGGCCCGCGTCCGACACCACGCGCGCGGGCCGGATCGATCTCACCGATGTCGACGTCGCTCCCGACAGTCAGGTGTATCTGTGCGGACCGCTGCCGTTCATGGAGGCGGTGCGAGCCGCGCTGATCGAGCGCGAGGTCCCGGAACGAAACGTCCACTACGAGGTGTTCGGTCCCGACAAGTGGTTGCCGCAATAGCAGCGGCGGCCCGTCCTTCAGCGTCCCGTGCGGTGCTTCGCTGCCAGTTGCTCCAGCTCCTCGGGTGAGAGCGACTGCATCCGGGCGATGTCATCGGTGGCGAAACTGTCGAGAAACGCAGCGAAGGCGTCGGTGCGGGCAAGCGCACGCACCCCGAGGTCACCGCCGAGAACCTGTTCGACGAGGCGCCGGAACTCGGGGTCGGGCGCTGCGGCGGCGAGGGTTCGCAACGACTCGGTGAGGTGCCGCGACAGGTCGGCGCTGCCGTTCGCGACGTCGAGAACGAAATCGGGTTGCACGGTGTCCTTCGTCGTCGGGTCAGGTGGTCGGTAGGGGAGGCAGCTCGATCCGCTCCATCGTGGCCAGGCTCCCGACCAGGCCGCTCATCAGTGCTTGCACGAGCGTCCAGGTCTTGGTCCACACCGACGTGATCGTGCTCCAGGCGTCGAGGATGCGCGCAATCTCCACGGCTGCCAGGCCACTCGCCGCAGTCGAGGCGACCACGCCCACGCCGGTCAGGAGCGCGGCCTTCGCGGCCGCGATATGGATGATCGCGATGATCGCGCTGTCGGTGATCGCGGCGAGGGTGTCGCCGACCGCCCGGCCCAGTTCGTACATCGCGACCGCCATCTGTTCCAGCTGAGTGCCGATTCGGTCGAGCTGGTTCGCCCGTGAATCGACGGCGTTCTGCAACCGAGCGAGATAGTCCCGGGTGGCGTCGGCGGCCGTCCCGGTCCAGGGCTCGGACGTCGCGGCGGCTGCGCCGATTCCAGCGGCGTAGATCCGGTCGAATGCCGCCAGGTTGTGCACGCTCTCTCCCGCACGTGCGATCGCGCCCCAATCCCCGGAACACTTCTCGGATGCCATGGCCCACGGATCGACGCCGATGACTCCGGTGCAGAACTTCTGGATGTAGAAGCTCGGGCTGATGTAGTAGAGACCGAGTGCTTCTTCGAGAAGGTCCGGAATCGGGTCGGAGCCGGCGGGTGCGTCCAGTGCGTGGACGGGGGCGGTCACCAGGCAACATCCGGGTGTAGTCGATCGAACCGGCGGGCGGTGGCGTCTCGACTCGTTTCGTACTCCGCCGCGCTCGTGTTCAGGGCCGTCGACGCCCGGTCGGTGGCGAGGCCCAGTTCGTCGTAGGCGGCGGTCAGGCGAGGGCGAAGTTCGGCCAGCCGGGCCATGATGTCCCCGAACACGACACCACCGGAGGCGTCGGGTGACAACCACCTGTCGGCGTAACTGCGCGCACTTCGTGACTGGTCGGCAAGATCCTGCAACTGCTGCGCCGCGGCACGAAGATCGTCCGGATCCACACGGAACCCCGGTTCTGTCATGACTTTCCCCCCGAATGTCGTGATCGGTGGGAGTCTACGACATCGGATGATCTTGTTCCGCCACGGCTTGCAATACTGTCCGCCGTGAACATCAACGGGGGGTCGAACTATTCGGGGTCGAATTATCCGGAGTCCGGGATTCCGGGACGGATGCATGTGCGGCTGAGTGTCGCGCAACGCTACGGCGAGGAAGACGATGCGCCGCTGTCCGACTGGGGGCGGGACCGAATACTCGAGGTCGGAGAAGCAATTCCCGAAGTGTGTGCATTGCACGGGTTGCCGGAAGTGCGCCGATACAGTGCGGCCGTGTCGTCGATGAAGAATCGGATGAGCTCGGGGGTCTGTGCCGGTGACAGGAGGCTCTTCGGCGATCTCGCCGATCCGAGGCATCCGGGAGGCAGGCGCAAGGAGTTCCCCACCTACACGATGGGGGTCGAGTGGCCGCTGTGTGCCAGATGCGCGCGGATCGCGACGATTGCGACGATTGTCGCGGTCTCCGGCATGGGTCTGGGGATCGCCATGTTTCTGTGCCCGTTGCTCTGGGCCTTCTGGTCGGGCGCGTCGCTCGACGAATACCCGGCGCTTCCCATTCTGATGTTGGTGGCGTTCCCGGTCATGTTCGTCGGTTCACAGGCGGTGCCGTTCAAGCAGTCGTGGGTGGGGCTCGAATTTCCGATCGACGGATCGTTTCTGCTCGTTCCCGACGCCCACCCGAACTTCGTGCGAGCGGTCCAGGGGTTGCGTGCGGAGGCAGGCCGGAATACCTCGCCCGGGCTCCCCGATCCGCCGAGACATCGGCACGAGTGAAAGCTTTGTCCTCGGAGGGCGTTTCCTGCGACGGAGTGTCCCGGGCTTTCTCTCGCCGCAGCGGGCTGTAATACTGCCTCGCATGGCGAACGGGGGACCCCAGCGGGTCGAGGTGCGGTTGGCGGTCGAAACTGCGCACGGTACAGCAGCGAACTCACGAAACGGGGCATTGCGGCCGGTGGAGCCGGTTCCGCCCGTGTGCGCACGACACGGCGAACCCGAGGTGGAACGGGCGCGGGTGACGATCTCGTCGGATCAGTCGCCGGACACGTCCTCGGGTGCGGCCGGCGGGGCGAGCAGGCTCGGTTCGGCGCTGGAAGCCGCCTACACGGTGCAGGTCGCGGCGGTGGAGTGGCCGGTGTGCGGTCGGTGCGTCGACATCCGGATCCGCTGGCAGATCGCGGCCGCCGCGACGTGCACCGTCCTGGGTGCGGTGTTCCTCGCGCTGGTGTTCGCCCTGGTTCAGGGAGCGCCGAAGATCTACGGGGTCGGACTGCTCACGGTATTCGGGCTGTCCTTCCTTCCGATCTATATGGCGCTGCGGCTGCTCGAACCGCGACGGGCGGCGCTGGGAGTGGCGGTCACCGAGGACGGAACGGAAATTGTTGTTTCGCAGGCGCATCCGGATTTCGCCGCCGCGGTCGCGGCCGGACGCAGGGTCTAGAGCGGGTCGAACCTGATGTTCTGCCGCGGTGTGCCCGCGGCGGACAGCGCGTAGAGCGTGGTGCGGATCATCGACGGCGAGCCGGCGATCTGGATCTGCCGGTCGGCCCACGTACCGAACTGCGCGGCGACCTTGCCGAGTTTGCCGTACATGGGACGGTTGAGGCCCGGCGGAGCTTCCTTCGGAGGAAACGGATGCCACCACGGGTTCTCCGGCTGCTCGATGACCGGCACGATGGTGAGCCACGGGTTGGTCATGGCGATGTGCCAGAGCGTTTCCAGGTCGTAGAGGTCGCACGGGTACTGGCCGCCGTAGAACAGGTGCACGCGCGGATTGTTGCCGCGCATCGCCATCTCCATGATCTGGGCGCGCATGGGCGCGAGTCCGGTGCCGGACGCGATCATCAGCGCGTCCTGGCCGCTCTCGAGGTCGACGGCCAACCCTCCCAGCGGTGGGCCGATCGTCCAGCGGTCACCGACCGAGACTTCGCCCACGAGCGCGGGGCTGACCCAGCCGGTCGAGACCCGTCGCACGTGGAATTCGATCTGGCCGTGCGGATTCGGGGGAATGGCCGCGGACAGGTATCGCCACATGTTGGGTCGCTGAGGGATCTGCACGCTCATGTACTGGCCCGCATGGAACGGGATGGGGGAGTCGGTTTCGAGCCGGATGATCGCCAGGTCGGGCAGCACGCGTTCGTGGCCGACGACTGTGGCACCCCACGACGCGGGAAGGTCGTCCTCCTCGCAGGCGACGGCCATGGCTTCGACGAGCCGCCCGATGACCCGCGACCACGTGCGCTCGAGCGCGGCGGTCCACAGGATCAGCGGAGTGCATTCGCGCACCGCGACGAGAAGAGCGTGCCCGGCGGCGCGGAAATGATCGGGCCTGACACCGTACTTGCGGTGGTCGCGGGCGAGCTGGCCGAGGAACGCTTCGACGGCGTCGACATCGGTCAGCCGGTTGATCACCCAGCCGACGGCGGTGGTGAACCGGTGTCGCATGCCTTCCATGCCCGCAGGAAACAGGTCTCGGGTGCCGGCGGCCTCGGCCCACAAGGTGGTGTAGAAGGCCGTGGCGAACCGTTCGGGGCCGGTGGGGGTTGCCGTGATAGACGCGAAACTGAGCTGTACCCGGGCGATGGCGAATGCCTCCACGCCATCCCTCCCACGTGCGATTCCTGCTGGTCGCCGCCACTGTAGTCGGTGACGCGCGGGTCGGCCACAGGCGCCCGGTAACTGCACAGTGTCCGCGCCGATGTGACACGCATCATTGATATCAATAAACTTGAGTGGAACAAACTCAACTTTCGTCCCGTTGAACCCATCGAACGCCCGTAGCCACGCTCGCGGGTGGAGAATCGAAACAGACCCACGAGAAGGAAGGGGCCCGTAGTGGACTCGTTCAATCCCACGACGAAAACCCAGGCTGCGCTCACCGCCGCACTCCAGTCGGCGTCCGCTGCGGGTAACCCGGACATCCGTCCGGCGCACCTGCTGGTTGCGCTGCTCGACCAGGCCGACGGCATCGCCGGCCCGCTGCTCAAAGCAGTCGGCGTCGATCCCGCCCAGGTACGCCGCGAGGCGCAGGATCTCGTAGACCGGCTCCCCAGCGCCACCGGCGCGACCACCACCCCGCAACTCGGCCGCGAAGCCATCGCCGCGCTGTCCGCGGCCCAGAAACTCGCGACCGAACTGACCGACGAATTCGTCTCCACCGAGCACGTTCTGGTGGGCCTCGCGAGCGGCGACTCCGACGTCGCCAAGCTCCTCGCCGGGCACGGTGCCACGCCCGCGGTGCTGCGGGAAGCGTTCACGACCGTCCGCGGTACCGGTCGCGTCACCAGCGCCGACCCCGAGGGCACCTTCCAGGCGCTCGAGAAGTACTCGACCGACCTGACCGCCCGCGCCCGCGAAGGCAAGCTCGACCCGGTCATCGGCCGCGACAACGAGATTCGCCGCGTCGTGCAGGTGCTCTCCCGCCGCACCAAGAACAACCCGGTACTCATCGGCGAGCCGGGCGTCGGCAAGACCGCCATCGTCGAAGGGCTCGCCCAGCGCGTCGTGGCCGGTGACGTTCCCGAATCGCTGCGTGGCAAGACCGTCATCTCCCTCGACCTCGGGTCGATGGTCGCCGGCGCCAAGTACCGTGGCGAATTCGAGGAACGCCTCAAGGCGGTGCTCGACGAGATCAAGCAGTCTGCCGGTCAGATCATCACATTCATCGACGAGCTGCACACCATCGTCGGCGCCGGCGCGACCGGTGAATCCGCGATGGACGCCGGCAACATGATCAAGCCGATGCTCGCCCGTGGCGAGCTGCGGCTCGTGGGCGCGACCACCCTCGACGAGTACCGCAAGTACATCGAGAAGGATGCGGCACTCGAACGTCGCTTCCAGCAGGTACTCGTCGGTGAGCCCAGCGTCGAGGACACCGTCGGCATCCTGCGTGGCCTCAAGGAGCGGTACGAGGTGCACCACGGTGTGCGCATCACCGACTCCGCGCTCGTCGCCGCGGCCACCCTGTCCGACCGGTACATCACCTCGCGGTTCCTGCCCGACAAGGCCATCGACCTCGTCGACGAGGCCGCGTCGCGGCTGCGGATGGAGATCGACTCGCGTCCCGAGGAGATCGACACCGTCGAACGCATCGTCCGTCGCCTCGAGATCGAGGAGATGGCCTTGGAGAAGGAAACCGACGAAGCGTCGAAGGAACGGCTCGAGAAGCTGCGCTCCGAACTCGCCGACGAACGGGAGAAGCTGAACCAGCTCACCACCCGCTGGCAGAACGAGAAGTCCGCCATCGACTCCGTCCGCGAAGTCAAGGAACAACTCGAGGCGCTGCGCGGTGAAGAGGAACGCGCCGAACGCGACGGTGATCTCGGTAAGGTCGCCGAACTGCGCTACGGCCGCATCCCCGAACTGGAGAAGCGGCTCGAAGCCGCCGCGGCCGCTTCCGGTGCCGCCGCCGACGGCGACGTGATGCTCAAGGAGGAGGTCGGCCCGGACGACGTCGCCGATGTCGTCGCCGCCTGGACCGGTATCCCGGCCGGCCGCATGCTCGAGGGAGAAACCCAGAAGCTGCTGCGCATGGAAGACGAACTCGGCAAACGCGTGGTGGGACAGACGAAGGCCGTGCAGTCCGTCTCGGATGCGGTGCGCCGCTCCCGGGCCGGTGTCGCCGACCCGAACCGGCCCACGGGCTCGTTCCTGTTCCTCGGCCCAACCGGCGTCGGCAAGACGGAGCTCGCCAAGGCGCTCGCGGGTTTCCTGTTCGACGACGAACGCGCCATGGTCCGCATCGACATGTCGGAGTACAGCGAGAAGCACTCCGTCGCGCGGCTCGTCGGGGCACCTCCCGGCTACGTCGGCTACGAGTCGGGCGGGCAGCTCACCGAGGCGGTGCGTCGCCGCCCCTACTCGGTGGTGCTGTTCGACGAGGTCGAGAAGGCCCACCCGGACGTGTTCGACACGTTGCTCCAGGTACTCGACGACGGCCGTCTCACCGACGGGCAGGGTCGCACCGTCGACTTCCGCAACACCATCCTGATCCTCACCTCGAACCTCGGTTCGGGTGGCGACAAGGATCAGGTGATGGCGGCGGTGCGCGCGGCGTTCAAGCCGGAGTTCATCAACCGGCTCGACGACGTGGTGATCTTCGATCCGCTGTCGGAAGAGCAGCTCGAGCAGATCGTCGACATCCAGCTCGAGCAGCTGTCGTCGCGGCTGGCGGCACGCCGGTTGGTGCTCGACGTCAACTCGTCGGCCCGGTTCTGGCTGGCCGTGCGCGGCTACGATCCGCAGTACGGCGCGCGCCCGCTACGCCGGCTCGTGCAGCAGTCGATCGGCGACCAGCTCGCCAGGAAACTGCTGGCAGGGGAGATCAAGGACGGTGACACCGTCCCGGTCGTGGTCAGCGAGGACGGCGATCATCTCGTGATCGGCGCCTGACGGCGCCCGTGCGCGGTTCCGGTAGCACCTGCTACCGGAACCGCGCACGGCTATCCTGGACACGGCCATGACGAATCCGAAGGATCCGCGCACCCCGCAGGAGCGCGCCTACTCGCTCGACGAGTCGGGCGACGACGACACCCGGGTGCTCTATACGTCCGACCCGACCGAGGCCTACGGGCGCCCGGTGAGCAACCCGACCCTGGTCTATCCGCAGTACGACCCGCGGTTCGACCCGGCGGCGCCTCAGCCGAACCCCACGCAGCAACTCGGGCAGCCGGGGTATCCGCCTCCGCAGTACCAGCCGCCCGGATACCAACCTCCCGGCGCACCTCCCGCCGAGCCCGATCCGGAGTCGCGCCGTCCTCGCGGACCGCGCTGGGGAATGCTCGCCCTCGCCGCCGGTGTGCTGATCGTGTCGGGCGCTCTCGCCGGCTTCCTGCTCAGCGGCAGCGGCAGCGACGGTGCCGCGACCGCAACCGGCCCCACCACCACCGCCGCACCGGTGCCCACCACTACCGCCCCCGCGCCCGCACCGAACAACGCACCGAGCATCCCGGCCCTGCCGCTCGACGAGTTGCCCGGCGGTCTCGGGGAAGTGATCGGGTCGTCCGGCGCGGTCGTGGGCACCATCACCGCCAACGACGGCACCAGCCTCACGCTCAGCAGCCTCGGCGGCTCGCTCGTCACCGTGCTGTTGACGCCCGAGACGCAGATCATCGCCCTCGCCGGCAATACCCCGGACGCCCTCACGATCGGCGCGACCGCGGTGGCGACGGGTACCCCGGTGGAACAGGGCCGGATGACCGCGGAGACCGTCGTCAGCGCGTCGCTGCCCGCGTTCGGGCGCTCCGGCAACTGAAGACGCTAGTCTGATTGGCGATGACGTTCATGTGGTTCGCTCTGGCAGCGATCGCGCTTCTCGGCGCGCTCGTACTGCTCTACATCGACC
>NZ_JAUZMZ010000140.1:0-12203 GCF_036327435.1 Rhodococcus chondri
CGGAGCCTGCCCATGACCAAGAACTCCGCCCGCAAGAAGGCCGCCCGCGCCTACCAGGCCGACCATCCCGGCACCTCGCTGCCGGAGGCAATGCGCGCCGTCGCCGCCTCCCCGGATTCATCGCCCGCCGCCGGCCCCGGTGAGGTCCACCCCGACGGGACCCGGCGCTCGCGCCCGTCCACCGCCGGGGTGGACCCGCAGACCACAGCGGAGGCCATCGCCGCGCTGACCGCGATCGCCCGCAGCACCCGCGCCGACGGCTCGGCCGTGGACTTCGCCGACACGCTGGCCGAGATCCTTACCGTGGTGGCCGCGAACGTCGGCTCCCGCGACCGGCTGCTCGCCGGCCGCCCGACCTCGTGGGAGACCGACCTCGTCGCACAGCTCGTCGCGGGCACCGCACCGGCGGACGAGCTCGCGCCCTACCGCACCGAACCGGTCCGCCTCACGCTGCACCTCGACGAGTGCTGGCGCGAACTCGGCATGGAAGACCTGTTCCTCGACGACATGGAGGAGATCGACCAGCTCTACGACGGCCTCGACGAGGACAGCGACGCGGCGGCCGCGCTCGCGCGCGAACAACTCGCGATCGAGACGCTCGAAGAAGCCGATAAGGCCGCGTTCGTCGCCGCCTTCACCGAACATGCCCGCCGCGCCGCAGCGGACCTCGGGATCACCGCGCCGGTCGAGGTGATCGTGGTCGGGGACACCAGCGGCGGCGCCGCACCCGCATGGGACCCGATCGAGGACCGACTGGCCGAGGCCGCGCTGCGTCGTACCCCGCACCCGATCGCCGACGCCTCTGCCGCCGAGCGCTGGGAGCAGGGTCTGCGCGCCACCGACCTCGCGGCGGCCCTGCGGCACGCACCGCGTCGTAGCGCTCGCGCTCTCGGGAACCGAGCCATATTCACCCGTGGTCGTGGCCGAGCCCGGGTCCAGGGCCCTGCCCGGACCTCGGCGACGTCGACGGCAACGGGCGACGGCCCCCGAACGAGGTGTCGCGGGGGCCGTCCTTCACCACCGGAGGAATCGCTCACCCCAGCAGGAAGTCCCGAGTGTGCCACACCGGGTCCCGGATACCACCGCCGCAACGCCGACCCGTGAGAACAGGAACCATCGCTATGTCCGAGATCCGGAGCACCACACCGCTCGCCGCGCAGATCCGCGGCCGTCAGTGTCGACTCCCGGAATCCGGACCGACCGAATGCGCGAGCTGGTTGCTGTCGCCCGCTCAGGCACAGACGCTAGAGCGAGGACGACACGCCGGCCTCGGTCGAGGCACTGGCCGCGTGGCGCCCTAGTCCCGAGAGCAAAATCTGACACGGACGGAAATCATATAAATACCGAATTTCGGGGATCCATGTGTCACCGTTGTTCGCGGCCACCGCATCACATACCGCAGCGCACTGCCCGCGAGACTTGCCTCAAGGGCCGTCACAGTGTCGGACCTTGTCTCTTCTCGGTCTTTTCCGGCATCGATCGCTACAGGCAGTCCAAGACCAGATACCGAATCGAACGGCACTCAGAAAAATACCGAATCGGTGCTGGTGACACTGTGTGATCGGCGTCAGCGCCGCCGATCGGCCTGCGCGGACAGGAGGGAAGAACTTGTCGCCGGCGACGCGGCACGCGCGGTCGATGTGCCCGGCGAGGAGCAGGTCGCGTTCGTGGGCGTGCACGGCGGCGATCGCCGTGGCGAGTTCGTCGTCGCTCATCGCCGCCGCCACGTCCCCGACGATCTGTCCCTCGCTGTCCACGCGATGAGGGTAGACCGGCAGCACGTCGTGTAGCGGAAACGGTGACGGCCCCCGACCGAGGGGGATCGGGGGCCGTCCTTCGACCCGGGGGGAATCACTCACCCCCGAGGAAGTTTCGCTGTGGGTACGCCGCGACCACAGTATCCGAGGGCAAGCCGGCGCGAAGCGGCTGGCGCGGCAGCATATGGGGAGGCAATCGTCACCGATATCTTCCTCCGACCCCGGGGTTCGGGAGCGCCGGCAGGGCGCGGGCACGAGCCGCCCGGCGCGTCTCCCGCATCCGGGCGTGAAAACCACAATGGTCGTTGCCGTCCAGGTTGAGAGGGACGACAAGTTTTCCGAACAACCGGGATTCGAGCTCCCAGGGAGCCTCATCGACGACCCACCCGACCCGGGCGTGTGCGTGCATCCACCGGGACAGCTCGCGCTCCCCGGCGCCGAAGTGCAGACGATCACCCGATCCGAACCGCCGAAGCTCGATCCCCCACGTGGAGGACAGCAGAGTGCCCAGGCTCAGCCGTAGCGTCGACCCCGCCGCGTCGCCCGTGTAGTGGGTACCGATCCGAAACGCAGTCTCTGACTGCTCGCGACCCCGCCGTTGCGTGGCGGAGCCGTGGGGCTGATGCCGACGTACAGCAGAGTCGACCCGTTGCGCTCGATGCAGCCGGTTGTGTGTCGCCGCGGTGGCCGTGTGGTCAGGGTACGGCCGGGGACGCCGGCTTACGCCCGACGGCGCCGCTGACGTGCGGAGAGTGACGGCCGGAGCACATCACGACGTGGAATGGTCATCCACAGGTTTATCGGATCACCTTCTAGAGATATTTTGGCGATACTTCGCTACTCTTGAGGTATCGGACAGCGCAGGGACGCGCCCGAGAAGGAGGGAGCCGGCGGTGGACGTGTTGACCAGGACGTGCGATGCCACGGCCCGTATGGACACCCATCAAGTGGTGGCGTACCTGCTCGAGCGGTTGGGCCGCACCTTGACGGCCTACATCGCGAACTCGCGGAGCCGGGCGATGCCCGCACGCTGGGCGACACCCCCGGGGGAGAAGACGCACGCGACCCCTTCGGACGACAAGGTGACCCGGCTCAAGGCAGCGCATGCGGTGTTTCGCCTGATCGAGGACGCGGAGAACGATCAGGTCGCCCGAGGATGGCTGATCTCGGCGAACCCGCGTCTCGGTGGCCACACTCCGGCCGAGTTCATCCGGGACAACAAGATCCCGGATGTCTATCGCGCGGCAGCGGCCTTCGTCGAGGACAACTACTACGCCTGACGGGCCGCCGAGTCCGGTCGGGCCGCCTTCTTATACTGGTGAGCTTGTATAAGGAGGCCATGTTGGTTCAGACCTGGAGCGATGCCGACGGTGGTGTTGCGGTATGCGCGACGACGGGTCTGAATGTGGTGCGTAGCGCAGGCCGCACCATCTTTCGGGTGGCCAAGACCACGCACGGTCCGCTCAACCCTCCACCCCGTCAGGACGCCGGCGACCCGAGCCGGTGGTCACGGTGGGACACCCCGGGACGGACCATCTACGGCGGCAGCACCGCGGTGGGTGCGTTCGTCGAGGTGCTCGAGTACATCGATCCTGATCCGCCGCAGATCCCGATGACCGAGCTCTTCGATGACGTCGACTCGTCCGACGCCTTGACCTTCGATGCGCAGATCGCGAGCGAGCTTCCCCGGCACGGCGCCATGCCGTACCGGTCGATCTCGCAGGGATGGCGCCGGGTACGCAATCTCTACGAATTGCGCCTGCCGGCCGAGGGCTGGTTCGTCGACATAACCGGCGCGGACAGTATCTCGGTGATCGACCGCGAACTGAGCGCGTTGATGTCGCGGTGTGCGGTGGGACGGTTGACGCTGAGCGAGCTGACCGATTCCTCGGATCAGCAGAAGATGCTGACCACCGGGATTGCGACGTGGATCCGGGACACGGTGATGCTCGACGACGGGTCGCGTCCCCACGGGATCGTCTATCCCTCGAAATGGGGCAGCACGCTGCAGAACTGGGCGATGTGGTTGCGCCGCACCGATGACGAGACCGGACCGGATCCGGTCACCGTCGTCGAAGCCTCGGACATCGGCCGACACACAGCCCCGTTCGTCAACGCAGCGCAACTGCGAAGGATGACGTTCTTCTGAGGGGACAGTGCTGACCGCTCCCGGGTCAGAAATGGTTGGTGCACACCAGGGTTGTGCCTGTTTCCCACCCTTGTCCCTCGAGCCAGCGCAGGACCGTCATAGGCAGGTCGGCATCGGCGTCGGCATCGGCACCACTGATCAGCGGCCCGGCGCCGCAGCGAGCGCAACTGATCGCCACGACCTGCTCGTGGGGTTGGCAGCGGGCACAGTGCCGCTGCTCGCGCACCTGCCCGTGGTCGTCGAGGTGCAGCCAGAGCGTGTCGAGGTCGCCCAGGTGCGGGATCATCTCCCGTCGCGTCGACGGCCGGTATCCGCAGGTCGGGCACTCGAGCCGATCCTCCGGTCGCGCCGCCGTGTCCGCCGCGCTCGAGGCGGCCGAAGGCTCGGCGGGGGTGATCGCGGCGGCGGGCGGATCGGCCGGCCGCGACGGCAGATGCCGGTAGAGGGTCGAGCGGGTCAGCCCGGTCTGGGCGACGATCTCGGCAACCGTGGCGCCACCGTCGCGTAGCGCGGCGGCGGAGGCGAGTTGCGCCGGCGACACCACCGAGGGTCGGCCGGTCCGGCGGCCCTTCGCCGTGGCCACCGCCCGGGCGTGCGCGGCCCGCTCGAGGGAGTAGGTGCGTTCCATCTGCCCGAACAGCGCCAGCACCGCCCCCGCTAACCGCGCCATCGGATCGTCCGGATCCGATGAGTCGACCCGGATCGGATCGGCGAGATTGCGGACCCCGACGGCCCGCTCGTGCAGGTCGTGGATCAGATTGAGCGTGTCTCGTACGGTGCGACCCAATCGGTCGAGGGTGTGCACGACGATGACGTCCCCGGCGCGGGCGTACTCGACCAGTGCCGCCAGTCCCGGTCGATCGGTGGTGGCTCCGGACTTGCGGTCGACGTAGATGTGTTCCGGGTCGACTCCTGCGGCGGTGAGGGCGTCGATCTGCCGGTCGAGGTCCTGCTTGGTCGTCGATACCCGCGCGTACCCCAGCTCCATGCGCCGGAGAGTATCGAAAGTTGTGTTCGTACTGCTGTTTCGACACGCAGTTCTAGAATTAACTTTTGAGACGCATCGACCTGGCGCGTTACCCCAGGTTGTCGGCGGTTTCAGGACGTCTCAATATCCAAGGAAATGAGACAGTCGAGCTCTTCTTGGCCTTACTAGCATCGTCGGTATCGAGCATGAAGTGGAATGAGCACCCGCCCGGCACTGAGCGTCACAAAGGCGGATATAAACCCTCAGGGCATGTCGTCTCTCCGGGCCGCCTCATCCGCCGACCGAATGTCATGTTTTGGAACATCGGATGATGTGTAAAGTTTCTGATACAGCGAACGCGGGCATTGACAAGAAACGAGCAAGCATGGCAGAGCCGACGGCAACATCAACAAGCACGACGACCGCTCGCATCGTCTGGGACACGGCGGACAAGTTCCTGCGGGACGTGGTAGAGCCCGAGGACTACGGTGACTTCATCCTGCCGTTCACCGTGCTGCGGCGCTTGGAGTGCATGCTCGCCGCCTCGAAGGATCAGGTGACCAAGTTTGTTGCGTCGCTTGGCGAGCTGCCCCCGCACCTGATCGACATCGCGGTGAAGGACCGGTTCAAGCTGAGCTTCTACAACGTCTCGTCGCTGGACCTTCCCACCATCGCCTCGGTCGACGACAACGTCGAGAAGTCGCTGCAGAGCTATATCGCCGGCTTCTCCCACAACATCGCCGACATTTGGGTCGCCTTCGACTTCGCCCGACGGGCAAAGATGCTCGCCGACGCTAACCGCCTTCACGCCGTTGTTAAGCACTTCTCCAAGCTGGACCTGTCTCCATCCGAGCTTGCCAACACGGCGATGGGCGACGTATTCGAGGACGTGATGTACCGAGCCTTCAACAAGAAAGGGAAGGCCGCGGGTGCGTTCTATACCCCGCGCGATGCGATCAAGCTCATGGTAGACATCCTGATCACCAACGACGACGACACCCTCGCCGGCGAGAGCGCGCTGCGCTCGATCTACGATCCGACCGCGGGTTCCGGCGGCATGCTGCTCGTCGCCCAGGACGCGCTGAGGCGAATGAACGAGAAGATTGACGTGACGCTCTACGGCCAGGAGCTGATGCCGGCGGCGTTCGGTCTCGGCAAAGCCGACCTTCTTATCCAGGGTGGTCGCCCGGATGCGATCAAGCAGGGGAATACCCTCGTCGAGGACCTCTACGAGGGCCAAACCTTCGACTACGTGCTCTCGAATCCGCCGTTCGGTAAGGATTGGTCGGCTGACCAGAAGTCCGTTCGCGAGCAGGCCAAGACACCCGGCTCACGCTTCAGCCACGGGTTGCCGAGCACGAGTGACGGCCAGATGCTGTTCCTGGCGCACTGCGCCTCGAAGCTTAGTCCGGCGGAGAAGAACGGCCAGGGCGGACGCGCTGCGGTGGTCTCCAACGCCTCGCCGTTGTTTAACAGCGACAAGGGCCCGAACGCAATCCGTCAGTGGCTGCTCGAAGAAGACCTCATCGACGCGATGATCGCTCTGCCGGCGGACATGTTCTACGGCACTGGAATTCCGACCTACGTCTGGATCCTCGACGCAAATAAGGACCCTGAGCGCAAGGGCAAGATTCAGCTCATCGACGGCTCTAATCAGTGGGAGCCCATGCGCAGGCCCATGGGCGACAAGCGCCGCGAGATGAGCAAGGACAACCGAAGCCGGTTGCTCGAGGCGTACAGGTTGTTCGAGCACGCAGATCCAACGATCTCCCGTGTGGTGACGCCTGAGGATCTAATGTTTCGGGACGTCCCGGTCTACAAGCAGGCCCGGCTCGCGACTCGCTTCAGCGAGAAGGCGGTCGACGAGCTCCGCAGCCGCCGCGACTTCACCGACGCGCACGTCGCGGTGCTGGAGTCGCTTGATGGCACGCCCTGGAACGACCTACTGAAGTCGTTCCCGCAAGCTGCGAAAGCAGCAGGTTTGAAGGCTTCGCTCGGCCTCGTCGACGCTGTCATGAAGGCTATGGCTGTGGCCGATGACACTGCACCTCTCGCCGTCGACCGGAAGGGTGAGCCCGTCATCGCCGATGGATGGAAGATCATCGAGCGCGTGCCATTGAGTGAGGACCTTGCCGAGCACATGAAGCAGGAGGTACTGCCGTTCGCTCCCGATGTCGTGTGGGACGCAAGCAAGGCCAAACACGGTACCGAGATCCCATTCACGCGGGTCTTTTACGTGCCTGAGAAGCCACGTCCTGTCGCCGAGATCGACTTTGATGTGCAAAGGCTCATGAGCGAACTTGCTGAGATGTTCAAGACGGTGAGTGAGGAATGATTAGTCGCGCAGTGCACAAGTCTTCGCTTGAGAGCAGTATCTATCCGATGGCTCCACTTTCCTCCGTAGTCATTGAACGCACCGAGAAAGTACGCGAAGCGGATTTCGACGCATTGTCTGTTGGAAAGCGCGGAGTTACCCCACAGCTGGAAGGAGTCGCCAAGACCCAAACTGAAGGCGACCGCAAGCTTGTACGGGCTGGCGATTTGGTTATTAACACGCGGTCTGACCGGCGCGGGGCTTCTGGGCTGGCGCGTCAAGATGGGAGCGTCTCGCTTGTTTACTCCGTAATGACGCCGAACCCGGATCTTCTGGTCGCTGAGTACGGGCACCACCTCATGCGTAGCATCCCGTTTCAGGAAGAATTCTTCCGCTGGGGTGTGGGAATTGTTGACGACCTATGGTCCACGAACTTCACGAGAATGTCTCGCATACGCATTCCGCTACCACCTAAATCCGCGCAGCGTGCTATCGCGGACGATCTCGACAAGGTCGAGGCGATGATCGTCAAGCTGGACGATCTGGCAGCGGCTCTTCGGCGGCGGCTGACTCACACTGCTGCCGTCGTCTTCAAGCTTTCCGATGCCCAGATGGGGCAGCATGATGACCCGCATTCACCGCTCGCCGGTATCCCCGCGCATTGGCAGCGCACGAAGTTCGGCTACGACTTCTTCGAAAGCACTGAGCGGAACGGCGTGAACCCACCAGGCCCGCTCCTTTCCATCTCCGAGTATCGAGGCGTCGAATTGAACACTCGAACTAACGGGCAGCAGCCATCGTTTGACGTGTCGAACTATCGGGTTGTCCGGCCCGGGCAGCTCGCTGCCAACATGATGTGGCTCAACCATGGTGGCCTGGGCGTGTCGCAATACACCGGGTATATCAGCCCCGATTACAAGGCGTTCTGGATCTCCAAGAGATTCGAGCCGCGTTATGTACATCACCTCTTTAGGAGTTCGCGGTACGTCGACTACTTCGCGGCCATATCCACAGGGGTGCGCCCTAACGCACAACGGGTCACCAAGACCGTGCTGGACGCGACTCCGGTGCCGTTGCCGCCCCTTGACGAACAGATCCGCATCGCCGATCAACTCGACGCGGTCACAGGAAGGATCGACACTATGCTTGCAAAGGTCGCCACACTGAGAGATCTTCTCGTCGAGCGGTGTTCCGCGTTTATCACTGACGCAGTGACCGGACCGAAAGACGTGGCGTGATGGGGCATGCACAGCTGATGGAGCTGGAGTTCGAGGAGAACCTCTGTACCGAGCTCGCGGAGCGCGGCTGGCTGTACGAAGATAGCGGCAAGCCGACCGGCTGGGACATCGCTCTCGCGATGGCTCCTGCCGACGTGCTGCACTGGTTAGCCACCCAATACCCGGACGAGTACGAGAAGGCGGTCCCCGGTGACCTCATCAACGGCCAGAAGACAGACGCCGAACGCAAGCTGCTCCAGCACATCACCAAGGAGCTAGCCAAGTCCACGAGGATGGACCCGACTACCGGCCACCCGGTCGGGGGACTTCTCGGCGTGCTGCGCAAGGGTTTCACCTACGCGCAGGTGGGCCGTCCCGCCGCGAAGTTCGGGCCGATGATGGAGTTCCCGCCGGCGAATCCCAACCTGATCGAGGTGCTCGAGGCGTCCGCCGCTGTGCGCCTGCGCATCCTGCGTCAAGTGCGCTTCGATACCACGACCAACGAGACCCTCGACGTCGTGCTCACCGCCAACGGCATCCCGGTCGTGACGCTGGAGCTCAAGACCGACAACACGCAGACGGTTAATCATGCGATCCGGCAGTACAAGGAGGACCGCAAGCCCGGCAAGAATCGTGCGCTCCTCGCGCCTGGTCGCGCACTCGTCCACTTCGCGGTGTCCAACGACCTCGTCTACATGACGACGAAGCTGCAGGGCGGCGACACCGTGTTCTTGCCGTTCAACCAGGGCAACGACGGCCACGGAGGAAATCCTCCGTCGAGTAGCGGCTCGTCGACGAACTACCTGTGGCGGGAGATTCTCGCGCGCCCGATGTTCATGCGCATCCTCAAGGACTTCGCGCTCTTCGAGCCGAGCAAGGCGGGCAAGAAGGAAGAGGGGCGCCTGGTGTTTCCGCGCTTCCACCAACTGCGTGCTGTCGAGCGGATCGTCGCCGACATCGAGGCCAACGGCACGGGCAAACGCTACTTGATTTGGCACTCGGCTGGCTCGGGAAAGACGAAGACGATTGCTTGGCTCAGCCATCGCTTGATCCGTCACATGAGCGCCGAATCGAAGTCGACGTTTGACTCCGTCATCGTCGTCACCGACCGCACCGCCCTCGACGAGAATATCCGTGACGACATGAACCTCGTGCAGTCGAGCAAGGGCCTTGTCGTCACTGTTGGCGAGAAGTCCGGGGCGAAATCCCCGCAGCTGAAGAAGGCGCTGATCGAGGGCGACCACATCATCACCTGCACCCTGCAGACGTTTCCCGAGGTCATGAAGCTCATCGAGGACACTCAGGAGCTGCGCGGGCGGCACTGGGCCGTGGTCGCCGACGAGGCGCACTCTTCACAGTCCGGCTCGACCGCGCGTCAACTCAAGGAGCTGCTCGCCGACGTCGAGCTCGATGCCGATGAGGACGACATCAGCGCCGACGACCTGCTCCAGGCCAAGGACTCGGCCATCGCCGCCTCCAGCAACATCACCTTCGTCGCGCTCACCGCCACCCCCAAAGGTAAGACGCTGCGACTGTTCGGCACTGAGCGTGACGGCCGCTGGGAGGCCTTCGACACCTATACGATGGCCCAGGCGATCGAAGAGGGTTTCATCCTCGACGTACTCACCAACTACTCGACCTACGACATGTTCCTCCGGGTGAAGAACGCGCTCGAAGGCGAAGAGTCCGAGAACGAGATCCAGGTCAACACTGGCGAGGCGGTCACCAACATCGTCCGCTACGCCCGTCTCCACCCGACCGCGATCGCGCAGAAGGTTCGCGTCGTGATCGAACACTTCCGTCGGAACGTCATGCAGATGCTTGGCGGCGAGGCGAAGGCCATGGTCGTGACAAGCTCGCGAATGGAGGCGCTGAGCTGGTCGCGAAAGATGGACGATTACATCGCGACCCAGGGCTACAGCGACTTGAGCACTTTAGTGGCATTCTCGGGCTCCCTCACCGACGACACGGGTGAGAGCGTCACCGAGGTCTCAGTGAACGGCCGCAGCGACGTCGCTAAGGCGTTCCGAGAGGAGGGTATCTACCGAGTCCTTATTGTTGCCAACAAATTCCAGACCGGCTTCGACGAGCCGCGCCTCATGGCGATGTATGTCGACAAGAAGCTATCCGGCGTCGCCACGGTCCAGACGCTCTCGAGGCTGAACCGCATCTATCCGGGGAAGACTGCCCCGATGGTCGTTGACTTCCGCAACACCCCGGCGAGTGTCCAGGAGGACTTCAAGCTCTACTACTCCGACGCGCACGTCGATGGAGACGTCAATCCCAATGCGCTCTACACGGTCGGCGAGCGGCTCGACACGGCGGGGCTTTACTCCCATGACGAGATGGATGCGGTCGCGGACGCTTTCCTGGATGACTCCGGGGGAGAAGCGATCGCCAAGGCACTCTCGCCGATCAAGAACCGTTGGAGTGGGCAGTGGCGGCAGGCGCGGCTGACTAAGGACAAGGCTCAGAAGGAAGCGCTGGAGGGCTTTCGCGCGGACGTGCTCAGCTACCGCAACGCCTGGCAGTTCCTCAGCCAGATCGTCGACTACCAGGACCCTGANCTTCNCCGCCGCGCGATCCTCGCGACCCTGCTCGGACGCAATCTCCACACTGACGGGAATGATTACGACGACAGCTACCTTGAGGGGGTACAACTCTCGGGCGTGAAGCTCGTGCCGTCGGCCATCAACGAGGACCACTCGCTGAGCGAGGGCAGCGGGGACCGCATCAAGCTCCCCGAGTTCGACGGCGAGCACAAGTCCGGGAGCGTGCCCAAGCGCGGCCCGCTCGACGAGGCCATCGACCGGGTGAACGAGATGTTCAAGGCCAAGGGCGTAGAGGTGAGTCCGGAGAGCGTTTCCGGCTTCATCACCACGTTCTGGGGCTTCCTCGACGCGAACGACGAGGCTGTCGCGATGGCGAGAAACAACACCGTCGCGCAGCTCAAGGCATCCCATGGATTCAGCAGCGCTGTAGGGCTCGCGGTGCTAAGAACATGCCAGGAGTCTCAGGAAATCCAGTCCTACATAACTGACCCGGCGTTCCTCGCTGAGATCGCGGACATCGCGGCGGACGCGCTCCACTCCCAGCACCGTGGTGACCTCGGCGCTCAAGCCGCACCAGAGTCGTCGACCCCGTGAACGAGAAACAGTGCGAACAAGTAAGTTTTGGCGAGACCATCCGTGAGGCTCGCAAGAAGCGCGGATGGTCCCAAACGGAACTCGGTCAGCAATCAGGGGTCTCTCGTCCAACCATCGCTCGTGTTGAGGCGAACGGTGACGTCACTACCGCCACGATCGTCAAGATCGCTCAAGCGCTCGGGCTCAAACTTGAGCTGAAAGACTCCGGCTGATAAAAGACCGATTATCACCGGTGCGAGTTCCAGCCGACCAGCCGCGATCGGGGTACCGCAGTAGTGGCACCTGTGCCTTCGCGCGTCCGACCGGTTCACTGGCGGGAGAGCGGACTTGGGAGGTCAGTGGCATTCGTTCTGAGATTTGAGCGTGATCCTCGCTGTTGCGGAGCCCGTCGTGTGGGCGACGGGCGAGGCGCTCGTCGGCACCCAACATTGCTTACTCTTCAGTAGGAGCGGTGCCGGTAACGCACGGCACTGACCCCTACGACATAGTCAAAACAGACAGCATCGCGCAGAGGAGTGCGGGCTTGGTGACGAGGCTCAGCGAAATTCCCCACTTCTGCTCGGCGAAATTCCCCACCTGTGAGCGGTGTTTACTGTAGCGGTTGCCGGGTTGCGGTGGTGGCTTTGCGGAGGTTTTCGGCGCGGGCGTGGTGG
>NZ_JAUZMZ010000141.1:0-12025 GCF_036327435.1 Rhodococcus chondri
CGCCGCGCGTCTCGCGTGGGGGGGGAGACGGGCAGGGCCCCGATCCGTGGATCGGGGCCCAGCCGCTGTGCGTGTCGTGCCGGCCGGTCAGGCGTGGGCGGCCTTGTTCTCGCGTCGGCGGCGGTGCAGGATCGGTTCGGTGTAGCCGCTGGGCTGGGTCGCTCCTTCGAGGATGAGTTCTTTCGCTGCCTGGAATGCGATGCTGGAATCGAAGTCCGGGGCCATGGGCCGGTAGGTGCGGTCGCCGTCGTTCTGCCGGTCCACGACCGGGGCCATGCGTTCGAGGGCGGCGACGACGTCGTCTTCGGTCACGACGTTGTGCCGGATCCAGTTGGCGAGCAGCTGGCTCGAGATGCGCAGGGTGGCGCGGTCTTCCATGAGCGCGATGTCGTGGATGTCGGGGACCTTGGAGCAGCCGACGCCGGCGTCGATCCAGCGCACGACGTAGCCGAGGATGGATTGGCAGTTGTTGTCGAGTTCTTCGCGCTTCTCGGCGTCGGACCAGTCGGTGTTCTCGGCGAGGGGGATGGTGAGGATGTCGTCGATGGTGGCGCGGGTCTTGCCTTTGAGTTCGTCCTGGACGGCGAAGACGTCGACCTCGTGGTAGTGGGTGGCGTGCAGTGTCGCGCCGGTGGGGGACGGCACCCACGCGGTGTTGGCGCCGGCCTTGGGCTGGCCGATCTTCTGTTCGAGCATGTCGCGCATGAGTTCGGTCATGGCCCACATGCCCTTGCCGATCTGGGCTTTGCCCTGGAGGCCGAGGGCGAGGCCGGTGTCGACGTTCCAGTCCTCGTAGGCGGCGATCCACTTCTGCTTCTTCATCTCGGCCTTGCGGACGACGGGTCCGGCCTCCATGGAGGTGTGGATTTCGTCGCCGGTGCGGTCCAGGAAGCCGGTGTTGATGAAGGCGACGCGTTCGGACGCGGCTTCGATGCAGGCGGCGAGGTTGACGGTGGTGCGGCGTTCCTCGTCCATGATGCCGACCTTGAGGGTGTTCGCGGGCAGCCCGAGGAGCTCTTCGACGCGACCGAACAGTTCGGTGGTGAAGGCCGACTCTTCGGGTCCGTGCTGTTTCGGCTTGACGATGTAGATCGAGCCGGTGCGGCTGTTGACCAGGGGGCCGTGGGCGTCGTCGCTGTGGAGGCCGTGGATCGCGCACAGGGTGGTGACGAGCGCGTCGAGGATGCCTTCGGGCACTTCGTTGTCCTCGTTGTCGAGGACGGCGGGGTTGGTCATGAGGTGGCCGACGTTGCGGACGAACAGCAGTGAGCGGCCGTGCAGTTCGAGTTCGCTGCCGTCGACTGCGGTGTAGGTGCGGTTGGGGTTGAGGGTGCGGTCGAGCGTTTTGCCGCCCTTGTCGAACGTTTCGGTCAGGTCGCCGCGGTTGAGGCCGAGCCAGTTGCGGTAGCCGAGGACCTTGTCGTCGGCGTCGACGGCGGCGACGGAGTCTTCGAAGTCCATGATGGTGGTGACGGCGGATTCGAGGACGACGTCCTTGACGCCGGCGGCGTCGGTGCTGCCGATGGGGGAGTCGGCGTCGATCTGGATTTCGATGTGCAGGCCGTGGTTGCGCAGCAGCACGGAGGTGGGGGCGGCCTTGTCGCCGAGGTAGCCGACGAGCTTGTCGGGGTGGGCGAGTCCGGTGACGGTGCCGTCGGCGAGGGTGACCTGCAGTGCGGTGCCGTCGATGGCGTAGCCGGTGGAGTCGGCGTGGGAGCCGGTCTCGAGGGGTGCGGCCTTGTCGAGGAAGTCGCGGGCCCAGGCGATGACCTTGTCGCCGCGGACCTTGTTGTAGCCGGTGCCCTTCTCGGCGCCGCCTTCTTCCGGGATGGCGTCGGTGCCGTAGAGCGCGTCGTAGAGCGAGCCCCAGCGCGCGTTGGAGGCGTTGAGCGCGAAGCGGGCGTTGAGGATCGGCACCACGAGCTGTGGGCCGGCGGTGGTAGCGATTTCGGTGTCGACGTTCGCGGTGGCGACCTGGAACGGTGCGGGCGTCGGCACGAGGTAGCCGATTTCCTCGAGGAAGGCCTTGTAGGCGGCGGGGTCGTGGGCTTGCCCGGCGCGGTCACGGTGCCAGGTGTCGATCCGGCTCTGCAGGTCGTCGCGTTTGGTCAGCAGGGCCCTGTTCTTGGGGGCGAGCTCATGGATGATCTTGTCGGCGCCGGCCCAGAACGCGGCCGCATCTACCTCGGTGCCGGGGATCGCCTCGTTGTTCACGAAGTCGTAGAGCACCTTGGCGATCTGAAGTCCGCCGACCTGCACGCGTTCTGTCATTACCCTCACTCTTTCCGGTTTGCTGTGCGTCCGGGCTGTGTTGCCCGCGGCCGCACGAAAAAACACCAGTCATGTTACCCGCCGGTAGCTAACGATGTGTCGGTTCGACACGCACGCAGGGCGGTGCATCGATTCAGCAGCTCCTGTCGCAGGGCCGCGGCGCGAGTGGTGAGCGCCGACTGCTCGCGGACGTACTGTGCGCGTCCGGCGGCGGTCTCGATCGTGATGGGCGAGTAGCCGTAATCGCTCAGATCATACGGGCTGGCCCTCATGTCGAGTTCGCGTGCCGCCGCAGCGTGTCGAAAACAGCGCAGCAGCAGCTCCGATTCGACGAGCGGCGACAGCTTGAAACACCACTTGTACAGGTCCATTCCGGCGTGCAGACACCCCGGCTGCTCCCGGGCGAGCTGGTCGTCTCGGGTCAGCGGCTCGGCGTTGCGCGGAACCGCGTCGGGGGTGAAGAAGCGGAACGCGTCGTAATGACTGCAGCGCAACTGCAATGATTCCACCACCGCATCGGTGCCGGCGTGACCGAGCCGCAGCGGCACCGACGAGTGCCGCACACCGGTGCCGTCGGTCCGATACACCATCGCCCACTCGTGCAGCCCGAAACAACCGAGCTGGGCCGGTCGGGCGGCGGTCGCTGCGAGTAACGATGCGACGAACTCGACCGTTCCCAGTCGCTGGCTGAGCGTGGCCGGCGACACGGTCACACCGACGGCGCCGTTCACCTCGACGCGTTCGTACCCCGGCTGCCGGAGCTGGTCGCGGGCGGTGTCACCGACCAGGACGACGCCGTACCCGGGATGCCATCGGCGCAGTTGGGTGGGGCGGTGCTTGTAGTAGGTGAACAGGAAATCGTGGACCGGGTGCTTTTCGCCTGCCGCGCGCCGGCGCAGGTGCCCGTCGAGAAGCGCCTCGACGTCCGCCCGGTGCCGTGCGCGGCGGGCAGTCCAGTCCTCCTCGGCGAGGAGCGTCGGGGCGGGAGCGGGCGGAGTGGGTGGCGTCACGCGGGGCGGTGTCCGGGGATCGGGTCGGCGACGCGGTGCGTGGCGTCACGGACGGTGCCGATGAATTCCTCGACCAGATCCTCGAGCGCGACGATGCCGATCACCGCGCCGGCGGTGTCGACGACGCCGCCCAGGTGGGAGCTGGTACGGCGGAGCAGTGACAGCGCCTCGTGCAGTTGACTGTCGAGGGTGATCACCGGCATCGACCGGATGCCGGCCGGGGCGATGACGGTCTCCGGTCCGGCGGACTCGTCGCGGACGAGATCGAGCACGTCCTTGACGTGGAGGTAGCCGGTGATCTCCCCGGTGGGCGTGCGGGTCGGGTAGCGGGAGAAGCCGGTGGCACTGACGGCCTGCTCGATGGCTCCCAGGGTGGTGCCGAGCGTGGTGACCGGAACGGTGCGGACCTTCGCGAGGGGGATCATCACCTCGGCCACGGTACGTCCGTTGGTGCCGAGGGCTTGGGTGAGACGGCGGTGTGCCTCCTCGTCGAGCAGCCCTTCCGAGCGGGATTCGCCGATCATCTCCGACAGTTCGACGGCCGTGACGCTGCTGTCGAGTTCGTCCCGGGGTTCGACCCGCATCAGGCGCAGCGCCGCGTTCGCGCACAGGTTGTAGAACGCGATCAACGGCCGGGCCGGTCGCATGAACAGCAGGTGGGCGGGGACGAGGAGCATGGCGGTGCGTTCCGGTCCGGCGATGGCGATGTTCTTGGGCACCATCTCGCCGAGCAGGATGTGGAGCACCACCACCAGGGTCAGGGCGATGGCGAATGCGATGGGGTGCAGTAGGGAGTCGGGCAGCCCGAGCAGATGCAGCGGCGTCTCGACGAGGTGGGCGATGGCGGGTTCCCCGACGCGGCCGAGCAGGATCGAGCAGATGGTGATGCCGAGCTGGGATCCGGCGAGCATGAGGGAGAGGTGTTCGCTCGCGTCGAGCACGGTCCGGGCGCGTTTCCTGCCGTGCGCGACGAGGGTTTCGAGGCGGTCGCGGCGGGCGGTGATCAGCGAGAACTCGGCACCGACGAAGAACGCGTTGCCGGCGAGCAGCAGCACGGTCAGCGCGACCGCGATCAGGTCGTTCATCGTGCGTCCCCGGTGTCGGTGTCGGTGGGGTCGTCGGTCTCCGGCCCGGGTGGCGCCTCGTCCGGTGGCACTGCGGCGGGGGTGAGCAGGACGCGGTCGATGCGGTGTCCGTCCATTTCGATGATGCGGGCGTGCCAGGGCCGGTGATGCTCGCCTCGGAGGGTGGGCAGTGTGATCTCGTCCTCGACGTCGGGGATGCGGCCGAGTTCGGTCAGGATCAGTCCGCCGAGTGTTTCGTAGTCGCCGTCCGGGGCGGTGTATCCGGTGAGCTGGGCGACTTCGTCGGTGCGTAACAGGCCGGAGCACGACCAGCCGTCGCCCTCGGGTTGGGCTTCGAGTTGCGGCTCGTCGTGTTCGTCGCGCACGTCGCCGACGATCTCCTCGACGAGGTCTTCCATCGTGATGATCCCGGCGGTGCCGCCGTACTCGTCGACGACGAGCGCGACCTGCATGCCGTCGGCGCGGACGCGTTCCAACACGGTGTCGCCGTCGAGGGTGGAGGGCACGATCGGGACCTTCCGGGCGAGATCGCGCACCTGGGTGTCGGCGCGGCGGGATCCGGGCACGGTGAATGCGTGCTTGACGTGGACGACACCGACGGTGGCGTCGAGGTCGCCGTCGATCACCGGGAACCGTGAATATCCGGTCCGGGACGAGACGTCGATCAGGTCCAGGACGCTGGCGCGCACATCGAGGGCTTCGATGGTGACGCGTGGGGTCATGAGGTCTTCCGCGGTGCGTTCACCGAACTGCAGGGAGCGACCGACGAGCAGCGCGGTGTTCTCGTCGAGGGTGCCGCTTTCGGCCGACGCCCGCACGAGCGAGCCCAGCTCCTGGGGTGAGCGCGCCGAGCGCAGTTCTTCGGCGGGTTCGATGCCGAGCCGGCGCACCAGCCAGTTCGCGGTGCCGTTGAGGCCGCGGATCGCCCATTTGAAGATGAGTGAGAACCCGACCTGCAGCCCGGCGGTGGCGCGGGCGGTGGCGAGCGGCCGGGCGATGGCGAGGTTTTTCGGTACCAGTTCCCCGAAGACCATCGAGAACGAGGTGGCGATGATGAGCGCGAGGATCAGTGAGACGGTGCCGGCGGTGCCGGAGCCGAGACCGGCGGCTGCCAACAGCGGGGTGAGGAACCGGGCCAGGACGGGCTCGGCGAGGTAGCCGGTGATGAGGGTGGTGATGGTGATGCCGAGCTGGGCGCCGGACAGCTGGAAGGACAGGGTGCGGTGGGCGTGCTGTACCTGCCGGGCGCGGCGCCCGCCGTCACGGGCGTGGGTGTCGACGGTGCTGCGTTCGAGTGCCGTCAACGAGAATTCGGCCGCGACGAACAGTGCGGTGCCGGCCGTCAGGGCGATGAACCCGACCAGGCTGATGAGGGACAGGAGAACGGACATCAGCGCCGTCCCTGTGGGTTCGGGGATCCGCCGGGATTGTCACCCGGCTCGCTAGAGGAGCCCTCCGAACCGGCGGAGTCGGAATCCGCGGCGGCCACTGTGGCCTCGGACGATGTGGTGCTGGGGGTGGGTGCCGCGGGCACCTGTTTCCTCTCGTCGGGCCCGGGACGCGACGATGCCACTGCCCGGACGTGGTTGTGAGGCTCATTATTCTACTGACCCGGGTCCGGTGCTGTCGTCCGTGGCGGCGGGCCGGTAGTGATGCGAGCGCGGTTACCGGGCAAATGCGGACACTGCCTAGGGTGGTGGCAGCGGGCTCGCGGGAGCGGGCCGAATCGAAGGAGGACCCGACGATGAGTGAACGCACACCCAGCCAGTGGGAAGAGATTGCGGCCGCCGACCCGCAGCATTCGACGTGGTACGTCGAGCGCTTCCGGACGTTGGCGGCCGAGGGCCAGGACATCGTCGGGGAGGCGCGGCTGATCGATGCGATGCTCGGCCGCGGGGGCCGGGCGTTGGACGCGGGCTGCGGGCCGGGCCGGCTGGGGGGCTATCTGCACGCCGCGGGGCACGCGGTGGTCGGCGTCGATGTCGATCCGGTGCTGATCGCGGCGGCGGAGCAGGACCATCCCGGTCCGACCTGGCTGGTAGGTGATCTCGCCGAACTGGACCTGCCGGCGCGCGGGGTGGCGGCGGACTTCGATGTGATCGTGTGCGCGGGCAACGTGATGACGTTCCTGGCGCCGTCGACGCGGGAAGCGGTGCTGGCCGGGTTCGCGCGTCATCTCGCGCCGACCGGACGCGCGGTGGTCGGTTTCGGGGCGGGCCGGGGTTACGAGTTCTCCGAGTTCCTCGCCGATGCCGCCGCGAACGGTCTGGTGGTCGATGTGCTGCTGTCGACGTGGGATCTGCGTCCGTTCCGGGAGGATTCGGAGTTCCTGGTGGCGGTGTTCTCCCGCGCGCAGGGCTGAGCAACGCGCCGCTCACCCGGCGGCGGTGGCGGCCTGGGCGCGGGAGAGCGCGACGGTGGTGGTGAGCATCACCGCGACCGCGGCCGCGACGACGACGAGACCGAGCCCGTGTACCTGGAGACGTTCACCGAGCACCGTCATGCACAGGAAGACCGCGGCGAGGGGTTCGCCGATGGTCAGGGCGGGAAGGGAGGCGGCGAGCGGACCGGCCTGGAAGGCGCGTTGTTGCAGATAGGCGCCGGTGATGCCGGCGACGAGCAGCGCCCAGGTCTGCCAGGACCCGAGCACCGCCACCACTCCGTGGGTGAACAGGTCGGTGACGTGTTTGGTGAAGGCGACGGTGACCCCGAACAGGATGCCGGCGGCGTGCGGTCGGGACCCGGCCGCCGCGGTGAGCACGGTGACGGCGGTGAGCCCGAGAATCAGGCCCAGAGGCAGCGCCCACTGGCGGGCGGCGGCGTCGAGTTCCCTTTCGGTGGGGTCACCGACGACGAGGAACACGACCAGGGCGGCGCACAGGGCCAGCGCGAGCAGCCATGTGCGGCGGGTGATGCGCTGCCCGGTCAGGGCCGCCGACATGGGCAGGGCGAACAGTAGGGACGACACCAGCAGGGGTTGCACGACGAGGACGGCGCCGAGCGCGAGCGCGGCGACCTGCAGGAGGTAGCCGCCGCCGTCGCCGAGCACCCCCATCCACCAGCGGGGGCTGCGTACGAGACTGCCGAGCAGTGACTGCGAGGTCGGGACTGCGGCAGCGGATCGTTGCTGGGCGACCCCGCCCCCCGCGAACAGCACCGCGGCGGCGAGCGCGCACGCCACCGATGCTGCCGCGGTGCCGGTCATGGCACGGTCGGACTCAGGCTTGGACTTCGCTGCGGTCGCCGCTCCACAGGGTGTGGAACGTGCCGGGCTTGTCGGTGCGCTCGTAGGTGTGGGCGCCGAAGAAGTCGCGCTGGCCCTGGGTCAGGGCCGCCGGGAGACGTTCGGCGCGCAACCCGTCGTAGTAGGACAGCGACGACGCGAATGCGGGGATCGGGATGCCGAGGGTGGTGGCGGTGACCACGACGCGGCGCCAGCTGTCGATGCCGGCCGCGATGGCGTCCCGGAAGTAGGGGGCCAGGATGAGGCTGGGCAGGTTCTGGTCCTGGTCGTAGGCCTCTTTGATGCGGTTGAGGAACTGGGCGCGGATGATGCAGCCGCCGCGCCAGATGGTGGCCAGCGCCGCGCGGTCGACGTTCCAGCCGTATTCGGCGCTGCCGGCGGCGATCTGGTCGAAGCCCTGGGCGTAGGCGACGATCTTCGACGCGTACAGGGCGGCGCGGATGTCTTCGGTGAACTGGGCGGCGTCGGTGGGGGCGGCGCCGAGGGTGCCGGCGGCCAGGCCCTGGGCGGCGGCGCGTTGGGTGCGTGAGCCGGACAGGGCGCGGGCGAATACGGCTTCGGCGATGCCGGTGACGGGGATGCCGAGGTCGAGGGCGGCCTTGACTGTCCAGCGGCCGGTGCCCTTCTGTTCGGCGGCGTCGACGATGAGGTCGACGAGGGGTTTGCCGGTGTCGGCGTCGGTTTGGCGGAGCACGTCGGCGGTGATTTCGATGAGGTACGACTCGAGGGTGCCGCTGTTCCATTCGGTGAAGACGTCGGCGATGGTGCCGGCGTCGTAGCCGAGTGCGTCGCGCAGCAGGTGGTAGGCCTCCCCGATGAGCTGCATGTCGGCGTATTCGATGCCGTTGTGCACCATTTTGACGAAGTGGCCGGAGCCGTCGGGCCCGATGTGGGTGCAGCAGGGGGTGCCGTCGACCTGCGCGGCGACGGATTCGAGGAGGGGGCCGAGCGCGGTGTAGGACTCGGCGGGGCCGCCGGGCATGATCGACGGGCCGTTGAGGGCGCCTTCCTCGCCGCCGGAGATGCCGGCGCCGACGAAGTGCAGGCCGCGGTCGCGGAGGGCGGCTTCGCGGCGGATGGTGTCGGTGTAGAGAGCGTTGCCGCCGTCGATGATGATGTCGCCGGGTTCCATCGCGTCGGCGAGCTCTTCGATGACGGCGTCGGTGGCGTCGCCGGCCTTGACCATGATCAGGACACGGCGCGGCTTTTCGAGGGCGGCGACGAATTGTTCGACGGTTTCGGTGCGCACGAAGTCGCCGTCGTTGCCGTGCTCGGCGAGCAGGGCGTCGGTCTTGGCGACGCTGCGGTTGTGCAGGGCGACGGTGTAGCCGTGGCGGGCGAAGTTACGGGCGATGTTCGAGCCCATGACGGCCAGGCCGGTCACGCCGATCTGGGCGCGGGGGGTCTCGGTGCTGTCGACGGTCATGGGTACAGCTTCCCCCGAAGTTCTGCGGGATCGAAATCGGGGCGGGGCTCAGTGGGTGAACAGCCGGTGGAGTTCGGTCAGCCACGGCACGGCGACGGCGACGGTGGGCACGACGAGGATCGCGGCGGCCGCGAGGTACGCGCAGGCGGAGGTGACCAGGTCGGGCCCGGGGTCGGCGAGGCGCTGCACGCGGAGCACGGTGGAGGGTCCGCCGACGGCCAGTGCGCCCTTGGGGGTGTGGGCGCCGGCGCAGGCGACGAGGGCCCGGGCCAAGGGGTTGGGTCCGGTGACGCGCACCGCGGAGTCGTCGGCGAGCATTTCGACGAGCAGTTTGACCGAGCCGAGCGCCGAGCCGGAGCGCACCCAGCGGGGGAATGCCTCGTACACGGCGGTGAACGCTTCGAGGACCAGGTCGTGGCGGGCGCGCAGGTGGGAGTGTTCGTGGCGGAGGATGGCGCGTAGTTCGTCGTCGGTGAGGTTGTCGAGGGTGCCTTCGCTCAGGACGACGCGTTGCCGGAGGCCGGGGAGGCAGTAGGCGATGGGGTCGGCGCTGTCGAGGATCCGCACGTGGGGGTGTCGGCGGAGGGCGGCGCCGCTGTCGCGTCGGTCGAGCAGGTCGACGAGCATGCGGTGTCGGGAGCGGCGGCGGCGGGTGCGGACGCCGACGCGGAGCATGGAGAAGATCAGGCGCGCGCCGATGAGCACGGTGAGGGTGAAAACGATGATGTAGGTCAGCCACAGGGGCAGGCCGAGGACTTCGATTTCGCGGAGGGGGCTGGTGGTGGGGCGGCCGTCCGCGCCGGGGACGAGGAGGCGGCTGGCGATGGCCAGTCCGGAGCTGAACGCGGAGAGCACGGCGGCCAGGGCGATCGCCTGCCACAGCACGAGTGCCGCCCGGGGGCTGCGGTACGGCCAGGAGGCGCGGGCGAGGAGCCCGGGCACCGGGCCCGCGAGAAGAAGCGCCAGTATTCCGAATACCAGCGCCGAGGTCGCGTTCATGGCGTCGAGTGTGTCAGCTCGCCCGACCGGTATCTCGGTCGGTGGCGGGTGTGGTGCCGGTGTCGGGGTGGCGGGCTTCGAGTTCGGCGAGGGCGGCGCGCAGTGCGGCGGCTTCGTCGGCGCCGACACGGCCGACGAAGTGGACGAGCGCGGCGGCGCGTCCGGAGGTTTCGTCGGCCTGGTCGAGCGCGTCGACCATCAGGCTGGCGACGAGTTCGTCGCGGCCGTGCACGGGCAGGTACCGGTGGGCGCGGTCGTCGCGTTGCTGGATGACGAGGTTCTTCTTCGCGAGGCGCTGCAGAACGGTCATCACGGTGGTGTACGCAAGGTTGCGTCGGGTAGCGAGGGACTCGTGGACCTGTCGTACCGTCTGCGGTTCCGTGGAGGACCACAGGTGGTCCATTACTGCTCGCTCGAGCTCACCCAGTGCTGCCATATCGCAATTCTACGGGTCCTCCGACATTTGTGCGTACTACCCCGGGTCGTAGTGGTCAGTGGTGGGTTGTCGGAGCGGTGGGTCCGCCGGCGGTGCCGTACACGTGGCGGGTGCCGATGGGCACGATCAGCGGCCGGCCGGACACCGGATCGTCGATGACGGAGGCGTCGAGACCGAACACCTCGCGGAGCAGCGCGACGGTGATGACCTCGGTGGGGGGCCCGGACCGCACGATGCGGCCCTGCTTCAGGACGACGAGGTGATCGCTGTAGCGGATCGCGAGGTTGAGGTCGTGCAACACCATCACCACGGTGCGGCCCAGTTCGCTGTGCAGCCGGTCGACGAGGTCGAGGACTTCCACGGAGTGGGCGAGGTCGAGGTAGGTGGTGGGTTCGTCGAGGAGCAGGATGTCGGTGCCCTGGGCCAGGGCCATGGAGATCCAGGCGCGTTGGCGTTGTCCGCCGGACAGTTCGTCGACGGGACGGTCGGCGAGGTCGGCGATGCCGGTGCGCTGCAGGGCGACGGCGACCTCGTCTTCGTCGTCGCCGGACCATTGCCGCAGCCAGGACTGGTGGGGGTGCCGACCGCGGGCGACGAGGTCGGCGACGGTGAGCCCTTCGGGGGCGATCGGGGCCTGCGGGAGCATGCCGAGGACGCGGGCGACGTCGCGGGTACGGAGCGCGGTGATGGTCTGCCCGTCGAGCAGCACCCGCCCGGTGCGGGGTTTGAGCAGGCGGCTCAGGGCCCGCAGCAGCGTGGATTTGCCGCAGCCGTTGGGCCCGATGACCGTGGTGATGACGCCGGTGGGAATGTCGAGGTCGAGGTCGTCGACGATGAGCCGGTCGCCGTAGCCGAGGGCGAGATGTTCGGCGACGAGCCGGCACGGCGCGGGGGTGCCGGGGGCGGTGCCGAGCGAGGGAACGTCGGTCATGCGGAGACCTTCCGGTTGGAACGGACGAGCAGATACAGCAGGAACGGGCCGCCGACGGCGGAGGTGACGAGGCCGACGGGCAGCGACACCGGCAAGATGGTGCGGGCCACGATGTCGGCGCCGACGACGAGCACGGCGCCGGTCAGGGCGGACGCGATGATCGGGGGTCCGGCGGAGCGCACGAGCCGCAGCGCGACCTGCGGCGCGGCGAGGGCCACGAATCCGATGGGCCCGGCGGCGGCGGTGGCGACGGCGGCGAGGCCGCAGGCGGCGATGAGCAGCAGCGCCTGCTGGGTTTGCAGCCGCACGCCGAGGGACCGGGCGGTGTCGTCGCCCAGCCGCAGCGCACCGACGGTGAACGACGCGACCACCGTCCAGGCGCCGATGACGACCAGGGCCAGCGCGGCGGGCAGCACCTGGGTCCAGCCGATGCCGTTGAGGGAACCGGTGAGCCATATCTGGGCGCGGGAGACGTCGTTGATGTCGGCGGAGACGAGCATCCAGTTGATCAGGGCCAGCAGCATGGCGTTGACACCGATGCCGATGAGGACGAGCCGGAACCCGTCGACCCCGTTCTTCCAGGCCAGGGTGTAGATGACGGCGGCGGTGAGCAGCCCGCCGGG
>NZ_JAUZMZ010000142.1:0-11986 GCF_036327435.1 Rhodococcus chondri
ACCGCGAGCAGTGTGGGCGCACCCGTCGCCGCGTTCGAGGACCGCGCCCGCCGCCTCGCCGGTGTGCAGTACCACCCCGAAGTCCTGCACTCTCCGCACGGGCAGCAGGTCCTCAGCCGATTCCTGCACGACATCGCCGGGATCCCGGGAAACTGGACGGCCGCGAACATTGCGGACGCGCTCGTCGAACAGGTCCGTGACCAGGTCGGTGAGGGCCGTGCCCTGTGCGGTCTGTCGGGAGGCGTCGATTCCGCCGTCGCGGCAGCGCTCGTGCAGCGCGCCATCGGCGACAGGCTCACCTGCGTCTTCGTCGACCACGGGCTGATGCGCGAGGGCGAACGTCAGCAGGTGGAGAAGGACTTCGTCGCGGCCACCGGTGCCCGTCTCGTCACGGTCGACGCATCGGAAACCTTCCTGCGGGAACTGTCGGGCGTCACCGACCCGGAGACCAAGCGCAAGATCATCGGCCGTGAGTTCATCCGCAGCTTCGAAGGCGCGGTCTCCGAGGTGCTCGGTGAGAGCGCCGAACACGGCGATACCGTCGAGTTCCTGGTCCAGGGCACTTTGTACCCGGACGTCGTCGAGTCCGGTGGAGGTACCGGTACCGCAAATATCAAGAGCCACCACAACGTCGGTGGTCTGCCCGAGGATCTGCAGTTCGAGCTGGTCGAACCGCTGCGTCTGCTGTTCAAGGACGAGGTGCGGGCCGTGGGTCGCGAGTTGGGCCTGCCGGAGGAGATAGTCGGCCGTCAGCCGTTCCCCGGTCCCGGCCTGGGCATCCGCATCATCGGTGAGGTCACGAAGGAACGTCTCGACCTCCTGCGCCAAGCCGATTCCATTGCCCGCGAAGAACTCACCTCCGCCGGTCTGGACGGTCAGATCTGGCAGTGCCCGGTGGTGCTTCTCGCCGATGTACGCAGCGTCGGCGTGCAGGGCGACGGCCGCACGTACGGCCATCCGATCGTGCTCCGTCCGGTGTCCAGTGAAGATGCGATGACCGCGGACTGGACGCGCCTGCCCTACGAAACGCTCGAGCGGATCTCGACGCGCATCACCAACGAGGTGCCCGACGTCAACCGGGTCGTGCTCGACGTGACCAGCAAGCCGCCGGGAACCATCGAATGGGAGTGAGACGCTCGACGTCCTGACCTCTGGACGTCCGGAAACGACAGTGTCCCCGATCGCCGACGCGATCGGGGACACTGCCGTTTCGGTTACCTGCCGCGTCGGCCCGGCAAGAGCACCAGGACGGCTCCGACGAGCACGGCCGCGGCGACGAGCACCCAGCCCACGTCGACGTTCGTGACGAATTCGAGAGAGAACGGTCCGATCAGCGCCCACCCGCTCACTACCAGCGCGGCGAGCGCCGACAACAGCAGGAGCAGGGACGGTCCGCGACGCGAGCGTGTCGGCTCTGTCTCGCCGGGGTCGGACCCGATGTAGTCGGTGTCGAAGTCAGGCACGGTGCACCTCCGTGTTTCCCAATGCGGTGTCGATGTCGATGGTCAGAACAGGCCCACCGGCGCCGTCGGCGCCGCCGTCGAGCCCTTCCGCGGGGCACGGCGCGGCGAACGTTTCGGTGCAGGTGATATCGACGTCCAGGTTCGGCGGAAGGAAGATCTCGGCGTTGCCGAGCCGATTGTCGACACTGATCGTGCGATCCTCCGTGAGTTCGAGACTGCGGAGATCGAGTTGCAGATCGCCCATCTGTACCGCGTACTCCGGTCGGAGTTCGTCGGCCGTGCGCGGGGAGTATTCCTGCCGGCCGGAGGCGTCGAACGTGATCGGTCCGACCAGCGATGTCAGGACCACGAACCCGATCAGCGGCCCGGTGACGACCAGGAGGCCGTAGCCACGGTGGAGGAACGCGCCGAGCAGCAGACCCAGTCCGATCACCGCGAGTGCGATCGCTCCGATCCGGGCCGGGGTCAGCCATGCCGCGTCGGTGGTGAAGGCGACCGCGCCGGCCACCGCCGCGGCCAGTACCGCGAATCCCAGGATCGTGGTGGTCAGACGCGAGTGCTTCGTCTTTTCCGCCGGAACCAGGGGCCGGGCGGGCGTCGGCTCGGGAAGATCCCACGCGAACGGGGCGACGCCCAGTGGGTCCCACGCGGGTGGTGTGGGCCTGTCGGGGAAGTGCTCCGCTGCCACAGGATTCGACGTAAGCGATGTCGGGCCATCCTGGGCGCGAACAGTTTCCGGCATCGCGGCGGCCGTGTCGGACGAGTCGTTCCGCGGCGTCGGCTCCGGTTTCACCCAGAAGTCGGGGTCGCCGGGTGCCGGACCGCTCGGCGGTGCGGGCGTGGCCGAGAACGGCGGCTGAGGGAAGGTGCCGTGGTCGAACGGCGCCTGCGGGAACTGTGGAGGGGCAAACGTGTTCTGCCCGAACATGTATCCGTGCGTGGGAGCCGGCAGGGTCGGCGGTACGGGTCGACGCTGGTACAGCAGCCACAACCCGCCGAGCATCAGGATCATGCTCAACAATCCCGATCCTCCGTAGCCGGCACCTGCCGGACCGACCGCGCTCATCGCGATCGCAAGCGCCACCAGCAACACCACCACCTTGGTGTTCGAATCGGAACTGGTTCCGCGCCCGACGAGCGACTCGATCGGCGACACCTGGTCGCCGTGCCGGGTCAGGAGTACCCAGCCCGCCAGGTACAGCAGGATGCCTGCCCCACCGAAGATGGTCGACACGACGAAGGCGATCCGAACCAGTACCGGATCGACGCCGTAACGCACACCGATGCCCGCACACACTCCGGCGATGTGTCCCTGCTCGGGCAACCGCACCGGCCGGGTACGCCACATGTCCGTCAGCTGTTCGGGGAAGCTCCGCGTGTTCATGGCAACCATCCTCTCGGTCCGCGCTGCATTGCACATCAGGGACGAACCCTGATCTACCGAGCCGTGCGCCGTACGCGGAACTCAGGGTCCGTCCCCGATGTCGAGGGGCCCGCAACCGTGCCAGTATCGAAGATGTGCAGCCTGTACCCGGATTACCCGTGCCCGTCGCCCGCCTCGAACGGCGGGTGGGCGGTCGAGTCGTGGGCGGAGTCGCGGGTGGGCTCGCCGATCACCTCGACACCGATGTGACCAAGGTACGGGTCGCGTTCACGATTCTCGCGGCCCTCGGGGGAGTGGGCATCGTCGCCTACGGACTGCTGTGGATGTTCGTCCCACCGGGCTCGGACACCACCCCACCCCCCGGCACCGAGCGTCGCCGGGCCGTCGGTCTGGCGGTGATGGGGCTCGGACTCGCGATCGGCATGTCGTGGTTGTTCAGCGGAAGCGCCGCGTCGGTCGTTGCGCCGATCATCGTCGTGGCGGTGGGGGCTGCGCTCGTGTGGCGCGAGTTCGACGCCGAGGGGCCCCGTTCGGTGTTCGGCCTGCCCGCCAAGGCGAGCGTCCTGACGTGGGCGCGGGTCCTGGGTGGGCTGACGCTCGTGGTGACAGGTCTCGGCGTGGTGGTACTCGCACAGGTCGACGTTGCGGCGCTGCGCTCGTCGCTGCTCGCCGTGGTGGTCACGTTGCTCGGGGCGGCGCTGCTGTCCGTGCCGCTGTGGATCCGGATGTGGCGTGCACTCGAAGCCGAACGTGCAGCGCGCGTTCGGAACGAGGAACGTGAGGAGATCGCATCACATCTGCACGATTCGGTGCTGCAGACGCTGGCGCTGATTCAGAAGCAGGCCGAACACCCACAGGAAGTGGTGCGGCTCGCCCGAAGTCAGGAACGCGAGTTGCGACGCTGGCTGTTCGGGGGCGACGAAACACCGAGGACCAGCCTCGCGGAAGCCTTGCGCACCATCGCAGGGGAGGTCGAGGACCAGCACGGGGTGTCGGTGGCGCCCGTCGTGGTCGGCGATGTCGCTCCGGACGACGACGATGTGACCACCGAGGCGATCACCGCGATGCTCGGCGCCACCAGGGAAGCGCTGGTCAACGCTGCCAAGCACGCGCAGGTGGACAGTATCGATCTGTTCGCGGAGGTCGAGCCCGACCAGATCAGTGTGTTCGTCCGTGATCGCGGGGTCGGTTTCGACCCCGAAGCTGTACCGGCCGATCGGCAGGGGCTGGCCCGGTCCATCTGCGCGCGGGTCGAGCGCCGCGGAGGCAGCACAGTGGTGAAGTCGGCACCCAGGAAGGGCACCGAGATCCGAATCCACATGCCGCGCTCCGGTCACGAGCACTCGGACGAGACAGAAGAGGAACCGACCCTAGAGTGGGAGGTGTCCGATCCCGACCGCGAGGAGCAACCCCATTGACTTCGACTCCGGCGACACCGCCCGATGTTTCCGAAACCGTGCCTCGTTTCCGTGTCTTTCTGGTCGACGACCATGCGGTGTTCCGGTCGGGGGTACGCGCGGAACTCGGCCGTGAACAGGACATGGAAATCGTCGGGGAGGCCGGCGGTGTCGGGGAGGCGGTCAAGGGCATCGAAGTGACGAACCCCGACGTCGTCCTCCTCGATGTGCACATGCCCGACGGCGGCGGTGTCGCGGTGCTCAGCCGGATACCGCAGGGCCCGGTGTGCTTGGCGCTGAGCGTTTCCGACGCAGCCGAGGATGTGATCGCAGTGATCCGTGCCGGCGCGCGGGGATATGTCACCAAGACGATTTCCGGTTCGGATCTGGCAGATGCGGTACGCCGGGTGGCCGGAGGAGACGCGGTGTTCAGTCCGCGACTGGCCGGGTTCGTGCTCGATTCGTTCACGGGCCGGTCGACGGCTCCGGAGCCGCCGCTCGATCCCGAACTGGATTCGCTGACCCCCCGGGAACTCGAGGTGCTCCGTCTGCTCGCTCGGGGGTACACCTACCGCGAGATCGCGGAAGAGTTGGTGATCTCGGTCAAGACGGTGGAAACCCACGCCTCGAACGTGCTCCGCAAGACGCAGCAGTCCAACCGCAACGCGCTCACCCGATGGGCGCACCGGCGACGTATCGACTGAGCACGCCGGGGTCAGTGGGTGGGCAGGCGCCGGGTGGAGCGTTCGGCTATCGCACCGGCCACGTTCTCGAGACCTGCGAGCACACCTGCCCCGTAGCCGTCGCCGGCCAGTGAACCGGCGTATTCCCGTGCAGTGGTGAGATGTTCGTCGGCGGTCTCGAAGGCGCCGAGGCGGCGGTAGTCGTCGGCGAGATTGAGGTGCAGGGACGGATAGAACCCGCGGATCTGCAGCGATTCGTGATGTTCCCGGACGCGGGAGTCGTCGAGGGCATCGGCGGCGTCGAGTGCGCGGATGTCCCAGGTGAGTGCGAGGGCGGCCTCGTCGTACAGGTCGGCCAGGTAGTGCGCGAGAGCGCAACGATGCAACGGGTCTCCCAGCGGCCCGATCTCGATCCACAGGTCTTCGAGACGCGCGCGGGCTGCGGCGCTGTCGCCGGTGCGGCCGGTGGCGACGGCCTCGGTGATGGCGGACATGATCGGATCGGGCTGTGGTGCGGCCACGGTTGCTCCTTCGGTGCGGTGGGACGCGATGGTCGCATTCGGTACCGACAGGGGAAGCGGGCTCGCAACAGTCAGACGAGCAGAGCGATGACGAGCGCGACGACGAGCGCGACGACGATGATCGCAACCATCGCCGCCATCGCCAACGGCGCGTAGGCCACGAGCCTGTCCTGCGCGGTTTCGGGTAGCGGTCCCCGGGGGAGCAAGCGGTCCAGCAGCCCGCTCGGTCGTGCCGTGGCGGGGCGCTGCGTGTTCCGCGACGAGAACGAACTCGACGCAATCGATCCTGGGCCGGGTGAGGTGGAGGCGGACCCGGCGAGCGGGCGATCACCGAACGAACCGTGATGACGATGGTCGGTGACCGGGGTGGAGCGCTGAGCCCAGTAGGGGATGGAGCCGTCCTCGTCGACGAGGGGGCGGCCTCTCAGTACCTCCGGGTTTCCGCCGGGGCCGAGGACGACCGCGGCGAGACGGTCGCGGGCCTGCGCCATCGTCGGCCGGCGCGACGGATCGGGTTCGAGCATGGACAGTAGAGCGTCGGTGAGGGGCCCGGTACGCGTCGGTGGGATGATTTCGGCGCGAGCAACGCGGTGCAGCAGCTCGATCGAATCGGCTTCGAAGCCGAACGGCGGCAGTCCCTCGATCGCCGTGTAGAGGGTCGCACCGAGGGAGAACACGTCGCTGGCTTCGGTGGGGTCGTTTCCGCGGGCCACCTCGGGGGCGAAATAGGCGGGGGTGCCGATGATCACGCCGGACGGATCGTTGTCGCCCTTCGCTCGGGCGATGCCGAAGTCGCTGATCTTCACCACACCCTGTTCGTGACCGCGCTCGGCGATGAGGATGTTGCCGGGCTTGATGTCGCGGTGCACGATGCCCACCTCGTGGGCGGTGGCGAGTGCGTCGGCGACGTCGGTGCCGATCTGGGCGACGAGGTACGGCGAGAGTGTGTCGACGGCGTTCATCACCTGGGCGAGACTGCGGGACGGCAGGTGCTCCATGACCAGCCACGGTTCGCCGTAGTGAAGCGCGACGTCGTACATCGAGATGGCGTGCTCGTGGGTGAGCTGGGCAGCAACCCGGCCTTCGCGGAGCGCTCGGCGACGAATGTCGGCGGCGGCGGCGGGATCGAGGTCGGCGGTGGAGATCACCTGTTTGACGGCGACGTCCCGGCCGAGCCGGGTGTCGCGGGCGAGCCAGACAGCGCCCATCCCTCCGCCGCCGAGCTTGGAATCGAGCCGATATCGTCCGGCCACCAAGTGATCCGGGCCGACGACCCGCCCTGCTCGTTCGTGTTCTGCCACCTTGACGAGGGTAATCGATCCGGGCCGAGAGATCCGGTCGGGAGGCTGTGAGCTGCGAGGGGGAGTGTTCGGCCCTCGGCGAACTCGGATGTGCCCGACCGATGATTTTTCCGTGCCGTGCTGGTCTGTACACCGAATACCGACTCACGAGAGGGCGGCGTCATGCGCAAACTTACCTTCGGTATGAACCTGAGCCTGGACGGCTACATCGCCGCACCCGGCGACGATATCGGCTGGAGCGTACCGAGCGACGAGCTGTTCCAGTGGTGGTCCGACCGGGTCGGGACGACGGGTCTGGCGCTGTACGGTCGCAGACTGTGGGAGACGATGAGCTCCCACTGGCCGACCGCCGATCAACAGCCTGGCGCCACACCGGCGGAGATCGAGTTCGCCCGCCGCTGGCGGGACATGCCGAAGGTGGTGTTCTCCTCGACGACCGGTACGGTCGACTGGAACACCCGCCTGTTCACCGGCGACGCGGTCGGCGAGATCACCCGGCTCGCGGCCGAAGACGGCGGTCCCATGGACATCGGCGGCGCCACACTCGCCGCGACAGCCATGCGGGCCGGGCTGATCGACGAGTACGTGCTGGCCACCGCGCCGGTCTTGGTGGGCGGCGGCACGCCGTTCTTCACGGCCCTGGACAACTGGGTGAATCTGAAGCTGGTGGAGACCCGGACGTTTCCCGGTGGCGTGGTCCTGACCAGGTATGAGACCAGGCGCTGAGTTCCGCCGGCCGTCCGAGTCCCGAGCGGCTCCGTACGTTCGAACCACTGCAACGCAATCCAATTGAGCGATAGTCGACCCGGCCGACGTCCAGGGCCGAGCGCGGGCCCGTGTGTCGACGTCGAGTTGCTGCTCGTCGCGCCGCCGGGCCCGTGGGCCCGCAGTTCTGCCGTATTCGGATGACTTGACGCCGGGTGTCATGATCAGGTCTACTGGAAAAGTTCGAAAAAACGTTCGAATGTCGGTGTGTGCTGGACCGCGTCTTCCCCGTGGTCGGCAGATCGTGCAAGACACGATCGGCGGATGACAGGGGTGCATGTGGCTGCGGTGTCCGAACTTCCGGTCGATGAACAGGCAGAGCCGACCCGGGCGGAAAGAATCGAGGCGTTGCGGCGGCGGATCGCTGCTGTGCCCGCCCGCGGAGAAGTCTCCCGTCCGGCGCCGGCGCCGGATGCAGCCCAAGGACCGCCCGAACGGTTGCTGCCGCTTCCCCGTCCTCTCGCCGAACTGCTTCCCCACGGGGGCCTCGTGCGCGGCACGGTGGTGTCGGTCTCGGGAGCGACCTCGCTGCTGCTCGGCATGCTCGCGTCGGTGACGGCGGGCGGTGGACACGCGGCCGTGATCGGGCACCGCAGACTCGGTTTGCTCGCTGCCGCCGAGATGGGTGCCCGGCTGTGCCGGCTCGCGGTGATTCCCGATCCCGGTCCCGATCCCGTGGCGATCGCTGCCGTGTTGCTCGACGGCATGGATCTGGTGGTCCTCGGGCTCGGCGGGGCATCGGTTCCGCCGTCCCGCGCGCGGGCCGTCGCGGCGCGGGCCCGCAGCAAAGGTGCCGTGCTGGTGGTTACCGACGGCAGGTGGGACGGCGTACAAGTGCGCCTCGAAGCGCAGGTGAACGGCTACGACGGGTTGGCGGGACCCGGCCGGGGACGGCTGTGCGGTACCCGGTTGTCGGTGCGGGCCCACGGACGTGCCTGTCCGCCGAGAACCACTCGTGCCGACGTGTGTGCCACGCGCGGTGAGGTGACGTGGGCCTCTGACCGGCGGGTGCGGCCCGAGATCGTCTCGGAGCCGGATCGGGTGACGCTGTGAGCATGCGCGAACCGGCGCGCGTGATGGCCTTGTGGTGCCCTGATTGGCCTGCCGTCGCGGCGGCCACGGCGGCAGAGTTGCCGGCAACCACGCCGATCGCGGTGGTATCGGCGAATCGGGTGGTTGCGTGCTCGGCTCGGGCCCGGTCCGCCGGGGTGCGACGAGGCCTGCGCAAACGGGAAGCTCAGGGGAGATGCCCGGAACTTCATGTGGTGCAATCCGATTCCGGACGAGATGCGCGACTGTTCGAGCCGGTGGTGGCGGCGATCGATGCAGCCGCTCCCGGTGTAGAGGTGCTGCGGCCGGGGCTGGTGATTCTCGCTGCGCGCGGGGTCGTCCGATGGTTCGGGTCCGAGACCGTCGCCGCCGAGCGTTTGATCGACGAGGTCGCCGCGACAGGGGTGGAATGTCAGGTCGGTGTGGCCGACGAGTTGTCCACCGCTGTACTCGCGGCTCGGCGCGCAGCGCTGGTGCCCGACGGTGCGGGTGCCGAATTTCTTGCTCCGCTGCCTGTTTCGGAGTTGGCGGTGGAACCCGCCCTGGCCGCGCCGGAACGTTCGGAGCTGGTGGATCTGTTGCATCGGCTCGGCATCCGCACGATCGGGGCGTTCGCAGCGTTGACCCCCACGGATGTGGCTTCGCGGTTCGGCACCGACGCGGTGAGCGCGCACCGGTGTGCACGAGGGCTGCCCGAGCGGCCCCCGTCGGGACGCGGTATCCCTCCGGATCTGGCGGTGGAGCATCACTGCGATCCACCTCTGGAGCGAGTGGATGCGGCGGCATTCGCGGGGAGGGCCCTCGCCGAATTGCTGCACACCCGCCTTGCGGCGGCGGGTGTGGCATGTACCCGGTTGATCGTGGCCGCGCGCACCGGTAACGGCGAGGAACTGGCCAGGACGTGGCGGTGCGCCGAACCGCTGACGCCGGAAGCGACCGCCGACCGGGTGCGTTGGCAGCTGGACGGCTGGCTGACCGGGCGCAGTACCGACCGTCCCACGGCGGGGATCGTGGTGTTGCGGCTCGAACCGGTGGAGGTGGTGGGTTCCGGGGCACTGCAACTGGGGCTGTGGGGTGGCGTCGGCGACGAGGACGAGCGTGCGCGGCGGGCACTGGTGCGAGTGCAGGGTCTGCTGGGCGGTGACGCGGTGCAGGTGGGGGTACTCGGCGGCGGACGCGGCCCGCTGGAGCGAATCACCCTCGTGCCGGTGGGGGAGGAGGCGGTGCCCACATCGGATCCGGACGCCCCCTGGCCGGGACGATTACCGCCACCGGCGCCGGCGATGGTGATGCACGTGCCTCCACCCATCGCGCTGGACGACGATGTGGGGGAGCCGGTGATGGTCACCGAGCGCGGACTGCTCAGCGGTCGGCCGGCGTATCTGCGATGGGGAAGTCGCGGGTGGCCGGTGATCGGATGGGCGGGACCGTGGCCGGTGGACGAGTTCTGGTGGGATCCCGTCGCCGCGCGCTGTGTGGCCCGGATGCAGGTGCTTCTGGACGGGTCGCGGGCGCTGCTGGTGATCCACGGTGCAGACGGCTGGCGGGTGGAGGGGGTCTACGACTGAGTAGGCTCGGTGGTCGTGGAAACCACTGTGCTCAGGGCTGCGCCGAACGGTGTCGCGCTCACCTGGCGGGACACGTCACCGCGTGTGGTGTCGCATCCGGTGCCGGTGCTGCTGGTACACGGTATGGGCGGCGACGGACGGACGTGGGCGCGTTTCACGAAGGTGTTGGCAGGTGCGGGTCGGCGTGTGATCGCTGTGGACCTGCGCGGGCACGGCCGCAGTGCCCGCGCAGGGTCCTACCGGTTAGCGGAATTCGCCGCGGACATCGAGGGGCTCTGTTCCCATCTGGGGCTGAACACAGTCGATCTGGTGGGGCATTCCCTCGGTGGGCACACAGGATCTCTTGTCGCCCAGCGCAATCCGGATCTGGTCCGGCGGCTGGTCCTCGAAGAGGCGCCGCTGCCGCTGCGTGACGGCGAGACGAGGCCGGAGATCCCGGCACATCGGCCGACGCTCGCAGAACTGTGGCACGCCACCAACAGCATGGTTCTCAATCCGCGTGCGGTGATCGCGTTCGACCGGTCGATGACCGACTCCGTGATCGCTCAGTTCCACACGCCCGATCCCTTTTGGTGGCAGGGGGTTCCGCGAGTCGAGGCACGCACGTTGCTGTTGCGCGGTGTTCGTCGCGGCAGCATGGTCGACCCGCACCTTCTCGCGGAGGCGCTGTCGCTGCTTCCCGACGGGCAGGTGCGGGAGATCGCGTGCGGGCACAGCATTCACCGGGACCGCTCCAGGGAATTCGCCGCGGCCGTGCTGCCGTTCCTCACGGACTGACGGCACTTTCGGCCGATGCAGAACCGGCAACCCTTGCGACCGGATTTTCGAATCGGATAAAATCTGTGTCGAGACCACAGAAAATGTGGTGAACAAAAGACAGGTGTGGAGTTGTGGAGGTGGAGAAATGTTGATGCGCACCGATCCGTTCCGCGAACTCGATCGGATGGCACAGCAGATACTCGGCACCACGGCACGACCGGCGTATATGCCGATCGACGCCTGGCGCGACGGCGACAAGTTCATCGTCGAATTCGATCTGCCCGGTGTGAATCCGGACTCCGTCGACCTCGACGTCGAACGCAACGTCCTCACCGTTCGGGCCGAGCGTCCGGTGCGCGAGGGGTCGGAGGAGATGGTCGTCGCCGAACGGCCCCGCGGTGTGTTCAGCCGGCAGTTGTTCCTCGGCGACAACCTCGACACCGGCAGTATCGAGGCACGCTATGCGCACGGGGTTCTGCAGGTGGTCGTTCCGGTCGCCGAGAAGGCCAAACCGCGCAGGATCCCGATCACCGGCGGCTCCGACCGCAAGGCCATCGACGCCTGACCCGACTCGGCGAGCTGCCGGAGTGGCGGCCGGCCCGGGGATGCCCCAGGGCCGGCCGCCACCCCTTCGGGGCCCACTGACCTACGATCGCCCCATGCCACTGTCAGCATCCGACCGGAGACTTTTCGCGACCACCGCGCTGTTCGTCGTCTCGCAGGCGAACATCGCACGGGTCCTCGGTCCTGCCGCGACCACCGTCGGCAGAATCCAGACCACCTTCTCCGCCTCGGCGTACCGGAGGGTTCTCGACAATCTCGGGCCGGAGGACACCGAACGATATCGACGGCACTACTATTGGGATTTCGTGCACCCGTTGACTTTTGCGCTCGCGTTGCGAGCCGGAGGCGAGGCGCTCGCGCAGCATCGGCCGGTGTCGCCGCGCACCCGGCGGATTCTCGCCACGGCACCCGTGCTCGCCGCAGCCGGTGACTACGCGGAGAACATCGCCGGGCTGTATCTCCTGGACCACCGCGACCGCAGCACCGACACGACCGTGCGTGCCGCGACGACTGTCAGTGTCACCAAGTGGG
>NZ_JAUZMZ010000143.1:0-11968 GCF_036327435.1 Rhodococcus chondri
TGCGCGGATGGGCGGTGAGCGTGGGTGCCTGATCCATCAGGCTCTTCGGGAAGTGCTTTTCGAAGATGTCGGCCGGTTCGACCACGTGGTCGTCGATGCTGATCATCACCATGTCGTCAATGTTCATCGGGATCCTTCCTGCGCTCCACAGTGATGCCCGGCAGCGGCACCATCTGCAACGCGAAGCTTGTTTGCATGTACGAGAATTCGAGACACAACGAACCTCGCGAGCGCCGAGGGGCGGCCACGTGCGGGACCGTGATGATGCCGGTTCTGTAGAGAGTCGAGCTCCGCAGTTCGATTGAGAATCTCCTTCCCTGTTAAAGAGAAAGCTAATCTCTTTCTGTCGCAACCGCAAGGTTTCCCCGGGCTGTACGACGTGCTCGGGCCGCAACCTCGCGCGCGTTCTTCGGCGCCGATTTCGCTTGTGTCGCCCCGGGAATGCCTGCTTCACTCCGTTCGGGATGAATAATTCTCGAAAACGAGAATGCAATTGGCTCCGAATCGGTGAACGGTGCGAGTCGGAACCTGCACCCGGAGTCGAAAGTAAAGCGTCCTTGACATAAGATGTCAGGCACGCTTTACTTTTCTCGTGTCAGCGATCCCGCAAGGCAACAGGGTTCGGGAATACCGTAAGCGTGCCCGGCTCACACAGGCCGAGCTCGGCCACGCGGTCGGGGTCAGCCGGCAGAGCATCATCTCGACGGAAAAGAGCCAGTACGCACCCAGCGTGTACCTCGCTCTGAGGCTCGCCGCAGCGTTGGCCGCCACCGTCGAAGAACTGTTCCCGCTCACCGAGGAGAAACCGCAATGACCGTGTTCACCAAGGCGGCTCGCGTTGTCGGCGATCTGGACGACGACTTCTATCGCGACGAACGGCAGCGCGACGTCTGGAACGAGGCCTCTGCGGTGGGATTCCAGCTGTGCCAGTGGATAGGGCTCACCGCGGCCGCGCTCCTCCCATGGGTTGCCGGACGGCCGGGGGCGTGGACGGCGCTGGGTCTCCTGATCGCGTGGTTCGTGGTCTCGGCGGTAACCATGGCCTACGCCGGGTCGCGTGATGTCGACCTGTACACCACCACGAAGCTCTTGCGCCCCCGTGTCGTGGCCGCCGGACTGCTCTACATCGCCGCGGCGTTCGGAATCTTCGCTCGTCTCGAATGGGAGGGAGGAGGATTCGACCAGGATTCGGCCACCTGGGCGGGACGGATCGTCGGCGCGGCCGTCGGTCTTGCCCCGGCAAGTGTGGTCCTCGTCTGGTACCGGCGGAGGGTCCGCCGGCGCGAGACGCAGGAAGACGCCCGCGAGGCCAAGGATCTGTGACGGAGGTCCGGCGGCCGGACTCCGGCAGTTACAGTCGCGCCAGTGCGGCGACCGGAAGCGTGCCGAAGATGTCGCCCACACGAACCGTGCCCGAGAACCGTTGTCCGGTCAGCAGTTCCTCCCACTCACCTTCCGGTAGGTCGACGGTGGTGTCACCCCAGCCCGTGTCGGGCAACGACACCGTGTGCCGCGAGGACAGCGCGAGCACGTCGACCTCGTCCGCGGTGCGGCCGCGGCCGAACGCGAGCACGTGCTCCGCTGCGGCACCGGAGGCGAGCAGCGGAACGTAGGCGCCGCCGACGAAGATTTCCGGGCGCTCACGGCGTAGGTGCAGCGCGGTCCGAACCACCGTGAACTTCGCGGGCGCAGATTCCGGATCGGCGAGCAGTCGGCGCCGCTCGTCGAAGTCCACCGGGCGCCGGTTGTCCGGGTCGACGAGCGAGTCGTCCCACAATTCGGTGCCCTGATACACGTCGGGCACACCGGGACCGAGGAGTTGCAGCAGTTTCTGCCCCAGTGACGCCGCAGTGACATGGGGTTCGAGCCCTCCGACGAACTCGGTGAGGCCCGCACCGACGGGACCGTCGCAGACGGTGTCGATCCAGTCGGACACGGCCGTCTCGAACTCCTCGTCCACGTCGGTCCAGGTGGATCGAGTGCCGTTCTCCCGCAACGCTTTCTGTGTGTACTGGTGCAGGCGTTCGCGTAGCGTGTCGGTGACGTCACCGTCGACCGGCCACACTCCGAACAGCGTCTGCCACAGGAACAACCCGATCGCGGGGTCGGGGCTGGGAGCGAGGGTCTCCCACTCGTCGAGCCGGCCCGCCCACTCGCGCGGGACCTGCGAGAGCACCCCGATACGGGCACGCACGTCCTCACTCCGTTTGGTGTCGTGCGTCGACAGTGTCGTCATGGCCCGCGGCCAGTGCCGGGCGCGTTGCGCCCATGCCAGGTGGAATTCTGCGGCGGCGAGACCGAACCGGGCCGGCTGTCCGCCGACCTCCTGCAGCGACACCAGACGCGCCGCACGGTAGAACAGGCAATCCTCCACGGCCTTCGCCGTCGCGGCACCGCACACCTGGCCGAACCGGGCAGCCGCCTCACCACCGATAGCCAGTGCCCGCGCGAACACCTCCAGTGCGGGTGCGAGCCCGGGTTCCGCGCGTGAGACATCGCCGACGATCCGCGGCACCATCGTGGTCAGCGGGGCGTAGTCGGCCCGATACACCGGCACCTGCGCGACCACCGCGATCACTGCGGCACGCAGTAACTCTTCGGGGCACTCACGGTCGCCGGCGTCGCGCCGGATCGTTCGCACGAGCCGTCCCACCTCCGGCGCCAACCCGTTCTCGAGCACCGAACGCTTGAGATCGTGTTCGCGGGCGTGCAACCATTCCGCATCGCCCTCTGCTCCCGTGTACTTCCGGGAGACTGCATCGAGCGCCGATTCACCGCGTGGATCGACGAACACCGCGACGAGTTCGTTCAGTGCGTCGTAACCCGTCGTACCGTCCACGGGCAACGTCGCGTCCAGCGGCTCGCCCTCGGCGAGAATCTTCTCGACCACCAGCCACCGATCAGGGCCGATCAACTCCCGCAGGCTCGTAAGGTAACCGGAGGGATCGGCAAGCCCGTCCGGATGGTCGACCCTGACCCCGTCGACGAGGTCGTCGGCGATCCACGAGGCGACCTGGGCGTGCGCCGCATCGAACACGGAAGGGTCTTCGACCCGGACGGCAGCTAGGTCGTCCACGGTGAAGAACCGCCGGTAGCCGACCAAACCGGAGTTCCATGCCACGAGCCGATACGCCTGCCGCGCATGGATTTCGGCGGGAGATCCCTCGTCGGTGCCCGGTTCGATAGGGAAGCGCTTCTCGTAGTAGGCGAGCAGAGGTTCGTCGCCGGACCGGTCGACGGTCAGTTCGCGCACGTCGTCGTCCGAGCCGAGAACCGGCAATGCGATCTTGCCGTCCGCGCCGTTGTCCGGCGACAGGTCGAGGTCGAAGAACGATGCGTACGCCGAGTCGCTGCCGTGCCGCAGGACATCCCACCACCACGCGTTCTGGCGCGGATCGCCGACACCCACGTGATTGGGCACGATGTCGACGATCAGGCCCATCTCGCGGGAGCGGATCTCCCGCGACAGCGTTTCGAACCCGGCGCGTCCACCCAGGTCGGGGGAGACCGTCTCGGGGTCGACCACGTCGTACCCGTGGGTCGATCCGGTCGTGGCAGCGAGTACGGGGGACAGATAGACGTGCGAGACTCCGAGTCCGTCGAGATAGTCGACGAGCGCCGTCGCGTCGGTGAAGGTGAATGCGTCACCGCGCATCTGCAGCCGATAGGTCGAGAGCAGGGGCCGGCCGCTCACGCCGTCCTCCGCAGCACGAGCATCGATCGTGCCTCGACCCGCACGGGTTTACCCGCTTCGAGGGTCAGGTCGCGCAGGCCGTCCCCGACGGCGGTATCCAGCGCCACCGTCCACTCCTGCGCGTGCGGACCGTCGGGAGTCACGAAGTCGAGGGTCTCGTGATGGGCGTTGAAGCACAACAGGAACGAATCGTCGGCGACGCGCTGGCCGCGATGGTCCGGTTCGGGGATTCCGTCGCCGTTGAGGAAAACGGCCAGTGACTTGCCGAAGCCGCTGTCCCAGTCCTCGGGCGTCATCTCGTCGCCGCTCGGCGTGCGCCACGCGATGTCGCGCGACTGGTCGCCGCTGCGGATGGGACGGCCCTCGAAGAAGCGCCGCCGCCGGAATACGGGATGCGTGGTACGCAGCGCGACGACGTTCCGTGTGAACGCGAGCAGGTCGGCGTTCTCCTCGGCGAGTGTCCAGTTCATCCAGGACAGTTCGTTGTCCTGGCAGTAGACGTTGTTGTTGCCCTGCTGGGTGCGGCCGATCTCGTCGCCGTGGGCCAGCATCGGAGTGCCCTGCGAGAGCATGAGCGTGGCCAGGATGTTGCGCTGCTGCCTGGCGCGCAGCGCCAGTACCTCGGGGTCGTCCGTCGGACCCTCGACGCCGCAGTTCCACGACCGGTTGTGTGATTCACCGTCCCGGTTGTCCTCGCCGTTGGCGTCGTTGTGTTTCTCGTTGTAGGACACCAGGTCCGCCAGGGTGAAGCCGTCGTGTGCGGTGACGAAGTTGATCGATGCTCCCGGCCGCCGGCCCGTATCCTCGTACAGGTCCGACGAGCCGGTCAGGCGCGACGCGAACTCGCCCAGGGTGGCCGGTTCGCCACGCCAGTAGTCGCGCACCGTGTCGCGGTACTTGCCGTTCCATTCGGTCCACAGCCCGGGGAAGTTGCCGACCTGATAGCCGCCCTCGCCGACATCCCACGGCTCGGCGATGAGCTTGACCTGCGAGACCACCGGATCCTGCTGGACGAGATCGAAGAACGCGGACAGGCGGTCGACGTCGTGCAGTTCGCGCGCGAGCGTCGATGCGAGGTCGAATCGGAAACCGTCGACGTGCATCTCGGTAACCCAGTACCGCAGCGAATCCATGATCAGCTGCAAGGTGTGCGGGTGACGGGCGTTGAGGCTGTTACCCGTGCCCGTGTAGTCCATGTAGTGCGCCTTGTCGTCGTCGACGAGGCGGTAGTACGCGGCGTTGTCGATGCCACGGAACGAGATCGTCGGCCCGAGATGGTTGCCTTCGGCCGTGTGGTTGTAGACGACGTCGAGGATCACCTCGATGTCGGCCTCGTGGTACGCGCGCACCATCGCCTTGAACTCGGCGACCACAGCACTCGGCTTCGACGACGACGAGTACTGGGTATGCGGTGCAAAGAATCCGAAGGTGTTGTAACCCCAGTAGTTGCTCAGTCCCTGATCGAGCAGCACCTGATCGTGCATGAACTGGTGCACCGGCATCAGTTCGATGGCGGTGACCCCGAGCTCCTTCAGGTGGTCGATGATCGCCGGGTGTGCGAGACCGGCGTAGGTGCCGCGCAGATAGTCGGGAATGTCGGGGTGTGTCGCGGTCATGCCCTTGACGTGGGCTTCGTAGATCACCGTCTCGTGGTACGGCCGGCGCGGGTGACGGTCGGAGGCCCAGTCGAAGAACGGGTTGATCACCACCGTGGTCATCGTGTGCCCGAGTGAGTCGAGTTGGGGGAACGCTTCGGTACCAGGCGTGTCCGCCGGGTCGGTGATCATATCCGGCGCGTCCTCGTCCGCGGGGGCGATCTCGCCGCTGCCGGCGGTTTCCGGATCGGACGTCGCCGCGCCGGTCCCGCGGTCGCCGCTTTCGATGTCCCCGGTCCCGGGATCTCTGCTCTCGGTGTCTGCGCGTTCGCTGTCGCCGGTTTCGGTATCCTCCGCCGCCGCGTTCTCGTCGGCCGCCGAGCCGGGGAGGGCGTACGAGTAGAGAGACGCGTCGCCGTCGAACGTCCCGTCGAACGCCTTGCCGTACGGGTCGAGCAGCAGCTTGCTCGGATCGCACCGGTGCCCGCTCGCGGGGTCGAAGGGGCCGTGCACGCGGTAGCCGTACCGCTGCCCGGGCGCGACGGTCGGCAGGTAGGCATGCCAGACGTATCCGTCGACCTCCTCGAGAGGAATCCGGGTCTCGGTGCCGTCCCTCGCGATCAGGCAGAGTTCCACACGGTCGGCGATTTCGGAGAACACCGCGAAGTTGGTTCCGGCACCGTCGTAGGTTGCGCCGAGCGGGTACGGTTCGCCCGGCCACACGGGATACCGGTCAGGGGTGTCCTCGGTCGTGCTCGTATCGCTGGGCTCCATGACAGCCCACAGTAGCCGCCGCGGCCGCCTCGCTCACGCCGAGCGACGACCGTCACCACCAGTTGGTGATCGCCGCCAGTCGACGACCCAGATCAGGCGCCAGCGTGCGCACATAGGTCGCTGTGAGATGGTCGTCGTCCCGGTAGACCACCACATTTCCTTCCACGACACGACACACGTCGCGGCGGCACAGGGAATCGGACAGGTCCACCGGAAGGACCGACGGTAGGTGTGCGGAGGCGGCTTCGCTCGGATCGATGGGTTCGAGCATCTCCGCGCGAGGTACCGCGCACGAATCCGGGGTTCCGCCCGCGTCCAGGCAATCGACGGCGTTGAAGGGGACGCCGTCCCTCTCCAGCCACGGGGTGTCGCGGATCGCGATCACGTCGATGCCGTAGTCGGCGAGCGTCTCCCACAGCTCCACGTACCAGGACGGGGTGTGGTCGCCGGGTCCGTCTTCCCGCGCCTTGGGTCGTGTCGAGGTCGTGAACACGTAGTCCGGCGGGTCGGCGGCGAGTGCGGCGAGGACCCCGGCGGACCACGTGTCGCATTCGGCGGTCGGCGAATCCTCGTCGAGGGGTGCCGGACGAGCCGACAGCGGGCATCCGACCTTGAGGTAGGTGTCGACGCGGAACCCGTGCTGCTTGCCGAGGACGTCGAGGGCGGTCAGCCAATGCTCGGAATGCGACCCGCCCACCAGAGCCATCCGCCGTGTCGAGAGCGCATCGCCGTACGTGCACATCCGCGGTTCACGATCGTGCACGATGCAGCCCTCGAGAGTCGCCGACGGCAGATCCAGGTGAGCGGCGAGCAGAGGTGGGAACACAGGCCGGGGTACGACGTCGATGAACGGGGCGAGCGCCGCGGCACCCGGGTAGAGGTCGGCGGGAAGATCATCCGTGTGGGCGAGCACGTCCGCGGTGTGGTCCACGTGGGCCAGCCAGGTCGTCGCCAGGGCCGCGAGCGATACTCCGATCACCCCGAGACACGCGACGAGTGTTGTGCGCCCCCGGCCGGGCACCTGACGGCGTATCGGGTTCTCGATCCAGCGGGTGGTCGCCTCCGCGAGCACCAGCGACAGGGCGATCACGCCGAGGCCGCCGAGCAGTCCCAGTTCGGTTCGCTGTCGCACGACCAGGTAGCCGATCAGGACCGGCCAGTGCCACAGGTACAGCGAGTATGCGATGGATCCCAGCCGGATCAGTGGCGGTGTGGACAACAGCGTCGCGGTGGGGGTATCGGGTGCGTCCGTCCCGGACGTCGAACCGGACACGACGAGAACCATCGCTGCACCCACCGGCACCAGTGCCCACGGCCCGGGGAACTGGGCGCCGCCGTCGAGCACGAAACCACATCCGAGCAATACGGCAAGCCCGGCGATCCCCAGCGCGACGCGCACAGGACCCGGCACCCGTAGCCACGGCGCGACGCATGCCAGCACACCGCCGATCGTCAGTTCCCACATGCGCGCGGCGCTGTCGTAGTACAGCCACGACTGCGTCTGCGCTGCGGTGCTCGCGTAGAACAGAGACGCGACAGTGACGACGGCGAGGAGTACCGCCAAGGGCCCGCGGACCGGCAGTGAGAACCGGCGCAGTAGCCACGTCGAGGTGAAGACGACGACCAGCGCCAGGATGTAGAACTGGCCCTGCACGGCAATCGACCACAGGTGCTGGAGTGGACTCACCATCGGATCGGCCGCGAGATAGTCGCTCGCGGTCCGGGCGAGATGCCAGTTCTGCACGAATGTCAGCGATGCACGGGTCTGCTCGGCGACGCGGAACCACTGCGGTGACGGTAGGACGATCAGCGCTGCCACGGTTGTCGCCGCGAGTACGAGGACCAGCGGCGGAAGTAGGCGCCGAGCGATCCGTCGAAGCACCGGCCGCGGGTCGAGCGGAGCGGGCGATTCGCCGACGCGCAGCAGCGAACCGATGAAGAAGAACCCGGACAGGGCGAGGAACACATCCACGCCGCCCGAGACGCGGCCGAACCAGACGTGGAACACCACCACGAGGGCGATCGCGAGGCCGCGTAAGCCGTCCAGGTCGACGCGGTACCCAGGCCTGGCCGTCGTCGCCGACGATGACGACGCCAGGTCCGGGGGCGAGGTATGGACGGACATGCAACTTCCCTGCTACGAACGGACTCGACTGCAACTTCTCGGGCAAAAGGTTTCTGTGAACGTCGCGCACAGCAACCCTGGCAGACTACGTGCAGCCGGACGGGATTCTCCAACCGCTTACAGTCGTGCCGTGTCCACACTGTCCCTTGCCCCCGACCGGATCGCCGCCCTCGACGCTGCCCACCTGTGGCATCCGTACGGTGCGTTCCCGGCCTCTACGCAACCGTTGGTCGTCGATTCCGCCCACGGCACTCGGCTCGTTCTCGCCGACGGTCGCGAACTCGTCGACGGCATGAGTTCGTGGTGGTCGGCCGTGCACGGCTACCGGCACCCGGTGCTCGATGCCGCAGTCGCCGACCAGGTCGCGAAGATGAGTCACGTGATGTTCGGTGGTCTCACCCACGCCCCTGCGGCGCGCTTGGCCGAACTGCTCGTCGGCATCACCCCCGCCGGGCTGGACAAGGTGTTCCTGGCCGATTCCGGCTCGGTGTCGGTCGAGGTCGCGATCAAGATCGCGTTGCAGTATCAGCGCGCTGTCGGCCGGCCCGAGCGGCACCGGCTGATGACGTGGCGCGGCGGCTACCACGGCGACACGTTTGCTCCGATGAGCGTGTGTGATCCGGAGGGAGGCATGCACTCGCTGTGGACGGACGTCCTGGCCCGTCAGGTCTTCGCGCCGGCGCCGCCACGGCAGTTCGATCAGGGATACGTCTCGGAGTTCGAGAAGATCCTCGTCGAGCACGCCGGCGAGTTGGCCGCAGTCATCGTCGAGCCGGTCGTGCAGGGTGCGGGAGGTATGCGCTTCCACGACGCCGGTTATCTGCGTGAACTGCGGAGAATGTGCGACGAGCACGGCCTGCTTTTGATCTTCGACGAGATCGCGACCGGTTTCGGTCGGACCGGTGAGTTGTTCGCCGCGGACCACGCGGCGGTGTCTCCGGATCTCATGTGCGTGGGCAAGGCGCTGACGGGCGGATATCTCACCCTGGCCGCGGTGCTGTGTACCTCGGTGGTTGCGGAGGCGATCAGTGCCGGTGAAGGCGGTGGGGTGATGCACGGGCCGACCTTCATGGGTAATCCGCTCGCGTGTGCGGTGGCCGTCGCTGCCGTCGAGCTCCTGCTCTCCCGCGATTGGCGCGGTGAGGTCGCGGCGCTCACCGAGGGGCTCGTGGCCGGGCTGGCTCCTGCCCGCGATCTTCCCGGTGTGTCGGATGTGCGTGTGCTCGGCGGAATCGGGGTCGTCGAGATGGCCGAACCGGTGGACATGCGCGCCGCGACCGCGGCGGCGGTCGAGGCGGGGGTGTGGCTCCGGCCGTTCCGGAATCTCGTCTATGCGATGCCGCCGTACGTGTGCACGCCCGACGATGTGTCCCGGATCTGCACCGCGATGGTCGCCGTGGCGCGGAGCTGAGGTCCGCCTCTCGCGACTTGAACGGTGTTCAAGTATGGTTCGGTGCCATGACTGCTTCTGCGTGGCTCGACGGCACCTCCGCGCTCACGTGGCTCGACGGCGCTGCGGCGGCCCGGCGCGATGCGGGTCTGCATCGCGATCTGGCTCCGCGCACACCCGAGGCCCCGATGATCGATCTCGCTTCCAACGACTATCTCGGCCTCGTCCGCCACCGCGAGGTGATCGCCGGCGCCACCGCCGCACTGCGTCGGTGGGGAGCAGGCGCCACCGGATCTCGTCTGGTCACGGGCACCACCTCCGAGCACGCCTCGCTCGAGCGCGAGCTCGCCGACTTTCTCGGTGCCGACACCGGCCTCGTGTTCTCGAGCGGATACGCCGCCAACCGCCCGAGCCCGCCGCGACACCCTGATCGTGTCCGACGCGGGTTGCCACGCATCGCTCGTCGACGCGTGCCGTCTGTCCCGGTCCCGGGTGCACGTCTCACCGCACGGCGACGTGGCAGCGGTGGAGGCCGCGCTCGCCTCCCGCCCCGAACCGCGAGCGCTCGTACTCACCGACTCGGTGTTCAGCACCGACGGGGATCTCGCACCCTTGCGGGAACTGCACCGCGCGTGTCGCGCCCACGGGGCGCTGCTCCTGGTCGACGAGGCCCACGGCGTGGGGGTGCGCGGAGCCGGGGGCCGCGGACTCGTGCACGAGGTGGGACTGGCCGGTGAGCCCGACGTGATCGTCACCGCGACCCTGTCGAAATCGCTTGCCTCCCAGGGCGGAATCGTTCTCGCCGATGCTCGCGTGCGTGAGCACCTGATCGACACGGCACGCACCTTCATCTTCGATACCGGTCTCGCACCGGCGGCGGTCGGCGCCGCGCGCGCAGCGCTGCACGTGTTGCGCGCCGAACCGGAGCGAGCCGCGGCGGTGCTCGGGCATGCGCATTATCTGGCCGGTCTGACCGGTGCCCACACTCCCGAATCCGCGGTGGTATCGGTGATCCTGGGCGACCCTCGTGTCGCGCTCGACGCGGCCGGCGAGTGCCGGGCCCGCGGTGTGCACGTGGGCTGCTTCCGACCGCCTTCGGTGCCCGAGGGCACGTCCCGCTTGCGGCTCACCGCGCGCGCGAACCTCACCGCGCAGGATCGGGAGGTCATCGAGCAGGTACTGGGCACAGTTCTCACCGGTGCCCGGGTCGCCGGAGCGCGACCGTGAGCGTCGTCTGCGTCACCGGCACCTCGACCGGGGTCGGCAAGACCGTGGTCACGGCGGCACTGGCGACGATCGCCGACGCGGCGGGCATGCGGGTCGCGGTGTGCAAGCCGGCGCAAACCGGTGTCGCCGACGGCGAACCCGGTGATCTGGACGAGGTTCGTCGTCTCGCGGGTCCACGGATCGCCGTCTTCGAACTCGCCCGCTACCCCGAGCCGCTCGCACCCGACACCGCCGCCCGGCGAGCCGATCTGCCCCTGCTCCGGTTCGACGAGGTCGTGGCCGCGCTCGAGGAGATCGACGCGAGGCACGATCTGACACTCGTCGAAGGCGCCGGGGGAGTGCTCGTGCGGCTGGGAGAGGACGGATTCACACTGGTCGACGTCGCGGTGAGTGCGGCCGCGCCGGCCGTCGTGGTCGCCGGTGCAGCGCTGGGCACGCTCAATCACACCGCGCTCACGGTTGCGGCCCTGCGCGCTGCACGAGTGCCCTGCGCCGGAACGGTGATCGGATCCTGGCCACAGGATCCGGGACTTGCCGAGCAGTGCAAGCTCGAAGATCTGCCCGATGTCACCGGTGTGCCGCTCCTGGGCGTTCTCACTGCCGGCAGCGGTGGGCTCGGCGCAGCGGAGTTCTCGGCCCGGGTGCGGCAGTGCCTCGAGGGAGCTCCCGAGAGCTTGCCGGTGCTCGCGAGGATCTGAAGTGCGTCGAGCGGGGACATGCCGAAACCGTTCTACGAGAAGATCCTCGGCTCGCCGATCCCCCGGCAAAACGACGCCCCGCCGCCCGATCTTGCCGTACTGTGAACACGATCACATCGTGTCGGCCGGCGTCGACGTGCCGACCGCCCGGCTCGGAGGTACGGATGACCACCACCGAAATGCAGGACCTGCAACGCACCATGGCGCATCTGCGTCAGTGTGTCGGGGCGCTACGCACGCGGTACGGGAAGGCCGCTGCGGTAGAGCGTTTGTCGAACGATCTCGATCGCCTCGAGATCGATGCGCGCGACCTCTCCGAGAGGCCGCCCATCGAAGTGCACGCTCGGGCCGGCGAACGTATCCCGGTTCCGGATGCGCCGTACGACGACGCGCTGTTCCGCGGGCCCGACTGCGACGACGAAGGCCTCGGCGGCCTGCACGGGGAGCGGTGAGCGCCCCGGAGGC
>NZ_JAUZMZ010000144.1:0-11897 GCF_036327435.1 Rhodococcus chondri
CTCACCGGGCTGCCCCCGGCGCTGATCGTCACCGCCGAATTCGACCCCATGCGCGACGAAGCCGAACTCTACGGCGCACGGCTCACCGAGGCCGGGGTACCGGCCACCGTCCACCGCTACGCCGGCGCCAACCACGGCTTCGTACAGCACTTCTCGTGGATCCCCGAGTTCGAGCGGGTCTTCGCGGACACCGCCGAATTCCTGCAGCCGGGACAGTGACATGGCCCCGCCGGTGAAAATCCATCCGCTCGTCTCACCCTGGGGCCGGTTCGGGCTCTACAGCTTCTTCATCGACGCCCCCGAACCGGCGATCGTCGACACCGGCATCGCCTCCTCGCCCGCCGAGGGCATGGCCCCGGCGCTCGAGGCCCTCGGCCACCGGATCGAGGACGTCCGCTGGATCCTGCTGACCCACGGGCACATCGACCACATCGGCGGCGCCCACGCCCTGTGGGAAATGACCGGGCGCCGCGCCCGCGTGGTCATCCACGAGGCCGACGCGCCCCTGCTGCGTTCCCGGCAGGCGCACGTCGACGAATACCTGGCCGGACGGGGACGGTACCTGCACGACCCGCAGGGTGCCGCGAAGCAACTGGCCACGGCGCAGGCGGTCATCTCCGACGAGATGGAACCGACGATGACGGTCCGCGGCGGCGAAACCCTCTCGCTCGGCGGGGACGTCACCGTCTCGGTGCACTCGATCCCCGGTCACACCGCCGGGTCGGTGGCCTACGTCGTCGACGGGCAGAACGACGTGTTCGTCGGCGACGCCGTGCAGGTGCACGGCGCAGCCAACGGCTTTCCCGGCTACGAGGATCCCGACGCCTACCGGTCGAGCCTGGCGTACCTGCGCGACCAGATCGACCCGCAGCACCTGTACCTGGGGCATCCGTACCGCCGCGCCGACGGCGTCGCCTACGGCGTCGAACTCGACCGCGCGCAGGCCGCCGAGGCGCTCCGCGACAGCATCGACATCGAGGGCGGTGTCCGCGGTGCGGTCCACCGGTGCCTGTGCGACGGCCTGCAGGAGACCGACTCGGCGTACTCGCCGTACGCCCCCGTAGCCGACGCACTCGACTACACCGGGGATCCCACGCTCGAACCGTCCCCGTTCTTCACGTCGCTGCACGGCTACCGCGCGCAGTTCACCCAGAAGTCCTGACAGAGAAAAGGAGCCGCACACTCATGGCCGAGTTCGAGGAATTCGACGCCGGTGGGCAGACCATCCGCATCCGCAAGGATCTCCGCATCCCGATGCGCGACGGAGTCGAGTTGGCGGCCGACACCTACGACGGTGTCGACGACAAGCCTCGACCGGCGCTCGTCGCGCTGAGCCCGTACGGCAAGGAACTGCAGGCCCTCGCCCTGACCACCCCGCCGCAGCGTCGCCCCAGCCCGATGTGGGACGGCTGCATCGAGGCCGGGGACATCGCCCGCATCGTCGCCGAAGACTACGTCCACGTCATCGGCGACCTGCGCGGCTCCGGCGACTCCGGCGGCGAGCACATCGGCAACTACAACGCCGGCGGCGTGTCCCTGGGACAGGACGCGTACGACTTCATCGAATGGGTTGCCGCGCAACCGTGGTGCGACGGCAACGTCGGCATGGTCGGCATCTCCTACTTCGGGTCGATGCAGGTCCTCGCCGCCGCGGAGCGGCCCCCGCACCTCAAGGCGATCTTCGTCAGCGGCGGGCACTACGACTTCTACGAGACCACCTACCACGGGGGCATCATGTGGTTCATGCCGCGCGCCGCCCGGGAAGGACGCGGCGGCGACTCCGGCTGGGCGTTCACCGACGGTGTGAAGTCCCGCATGCTCGAAACGTACTCTCGGGAGGAAATCGAGAAACGTGTCGCGCAACGGCTCGAGGACCCGGATGTCGCGGCGTGGCCGAACCTGGTGCACGTGCTGCACTATCCCAAGCATCACGAGGCGTGGTTCGACATCGTGATGAACGAGCTCGACGGGCAGTGGTACGAGGAACGCAACCCCATCACCCTCGCCCCGAACATCGACATCCCCGTCTACCTGCAGATCGACCAGGGGCGCGGCTGGACGATGGACGGCACCATCGAACTGTTCGATGCGCTGAAGGGCCCGAAGAAGCTCGACATCGGCCCGTACCCGCCGATGCAGTCGCGTCCGTTCATCGAAGAGCACGACAAGATGTTCCGCTGGTACGACTACTGGATCAAGGGCATCGACAACGGCATCATGGACGAGCCGGCCGTCAGTGTCTTCGTGGAGGGCGCGCGGGAACGGGTCACCGGAAACCAGTGGCCGCCCAAGGACCTCGAGTACAGGTCGCTGTATCTGCGGCCGCGGCACAAGTTGTCCACCGAACCCGAGCCGATGGGTGTGCGGTACGCCGCCCCGGACGGCTTCTACCAGGCGCCGCTGACCGTCACCGACAAGGTGGAGATCCTGAAATGGGAGACCCCGGTGTTCGAGGAGCCCACCGAGATGATCGGCACCGGTGCCGCGCACCTCTTCGCCGAGATCGACCAGCCCGACTCGAATTTCATCCTGCGGCTGTGGGATTACGCCCCCAACGGTAAGCGTCAGCTGATCACCAGCGGCTACCTCAAGGCCTCGCACCGCGAACTGGACGCCGAGCGCAGCACCGAGGGCAACCCGTACCACCCGCATACCCGTGCGGTGCCGGTGGAGCCGGGCACGATCGAGGAGTACGTGGTGCGGCTGTACCCGTTCGCGAACACCTTCCGGCCCGGGCACAAGCTGACGGTGGAGTTGTCCAACGGGGAACCCCTCGCCGACGAGCACAACGCGCTGCTGCCGCCGGACGCGTTTCATCTGCCGGTGGGCCGCCCGGTCACCCACAAGATCTATCGCGACGCCGCGCACCCGTCGCGGCTGGTGCTGCCGTTCACGACACGCACGGCGGGGGAGCAGTAGCAACGGGCCGCCCGCGGGCAGCTGATCGTTCGGTGACGCCGAGCCGTGCCCCGACGAGGGTCGGGCTCGGCATCACGCTTCTGTGACCTTCCGGCGCCCTGCCCCGCCCAATCGACACCCGATCGCACCCACTCGGACCTGCGTCATCGCCCCCGACGGTCACTACGCTGTGGTATACCCCACATTCAACGGAGGTGCGTGATGACGACAGAAATGCACGACCTCGACGAAGGCAAACTCGAACAAGTCCTCGGGCAATTGGTGATCGACATGGGCGCGGCGATGAACGGTGCGCTGGTCCTGATCGGAGTCGACCTGGGACTGTGGCGCGCGCTCGACGACGCCGGCCCGGTGACCCCCGAAGCGCTGGCCGAACGCACCGGAATCCGCGAACGCTACCTCCGGGAGTGGCTGTCGGCACAGGCCGCCAGCGGCTACCTGACCTACGACGCGACCGCGGGAACGTTCGCCCTGCCGCCGGAGCAGGCGATGGCCCTCGCCCGCGAGGACAGTCCGGTGTACCTGGCCGGCGGCTACCACCTGATCAGCTCGGTGTTCAAGGACCGGCAGCAGATCACCGAAAGAATCGGCAGGGGAGAGGGATTCGGCTGGCACGAACACGATCGTGAACTGTTCACCGGTACCGAGCAGTTCTTCCGCCCGGGCTACCGCGCGAATCTGGTGGGCGCCTGGCTGCCCGCCCTCGACGGCGTCGTCGACAAACTCTCCGCCGGAGCCACCGTGGCGGACGTCGGCTGCGGCCACGGGGTGTCGACCACGCTCATCGCGCAGGCGTTTCCCGAATCGACGGTGCACGGCTTCGATTACCACGACGCGTCCATCGAGCGGGCCCGCGAGTTGGCGGCCGCGCAGGGTGTCGGCAACGCGGACTTCGCGGTCGCGTCGGCGTCGGATTACCCCGGCCACGGATACGACCTGATCTGCTATTTCGACTCCCTGCACGACATGGGCGACCCCGTCGGCGCACTCCGACACGCACGCGACGCGCTGTCGGACGACGGCACGGTCATGCTCGTCGAACCGTTTGCGCACGACAGTCTCAGCGAGAATCTCAACCCGGTCGGGCGGATGTACTACGCGGCATCGACCGTGCTGTGTACCCCCTCGTCGCTCGACCAACCCGTCTCACTCGGGCTCGGCGCGCAGGCGGGCGAGCAGCGACTCGCGGCGGTCGCGGACGAGGCCGGATTCGGCCATTTCCGGCGGGCGACCGAGACACCGTTCAACCTGGTACTGGAGGCACGCCCCTGACCCGAACACCCGCCTCGGAACGGGCAGAACCCGCCGCGGGTCAGGAATCGATCACCGCTTCAGCGGGCTGTAGAACACCAGTCCGTTGCCCTTGTTGTCGTAGACCACGGCGCGACGCTCGTGCGCGTCGTCGTACGGGCCTTTCCCGAGGCCGCCGCCGGCGTCTTCGATCGCCTTGGCGGCGGCGTCCACGTCGGCGGTCTTGATGCCGACGACCACCTGGCCGTGGATCGGATGATCGACCGCGGTCGCGAGGGCGAGGGTGACCCCTCCACCGTCGAGGGCCGCGAAATGCGTGCCGTCGCGGAACTTCAATGCCATCCCCAGGGTCTCGCTGTAGAACTTGATCGACTCGTCGAGATCGTCGGTCGACAGCATGATCATCTTCACTTCGTGGTCACTCACGAAAGTCCTCCTTCGATGAAAGTGCGAGCAGCCTAACGCGATCGGCTGCGGTACGGCGAGGGTCGATGGTCACTACGACGACAACTACTCGACCCTTTGGCGATGCCGTAACAGAATCGTGCCACCAGCCGTGCACGGTGGTGGGGAAGGCTTATCCTCGGCGACGCCGACACGGGGGCGGGTTATGACACGGTGAACCGGCCGATAATGGTGGCGATCACGGCGGGATCGGTCTTGTGGGCCATGTGGGCGTGCCCTTCGAGCACTGGATCCGGGCGTCGGGAATCGCGCCCGCTGCGCGGCGAGTTGCCTCCTTCAACTGGGGCGGGCTTTCGGCGCCCGCCAGCAGGAGCGTAGGGGGCGTGATCCCGTCGAATCGACCGGGCCGATACACCCAGTCATGCTCGGTCCGGCACTCCCCGGGGCACGGTGGGCCCGGCGGCGAGCAGGGCCGGCCGTTGCGGCCCCGATCGCATCGTGTCGCATTGTTCTTCGCTCAACTCCAGGATCTCGACGAGGATCGTCAGGATCGCTGTTTCCACGTCGCCCGCAGCCACTGCCGCCTCGATTGCCTCGATCGAACCCGAGGGATAGCCCATCCCCAGGCTCGGCTCGTAGAGCTCGTAGAGCACGAGGTGATGAACGTTGCGGGTGAGGGCGGCGCCGCCCATTGCACAATTGACCCCGTAGGGGTGACCACACACCGCGACCCTCTCCCCGGTGCGGGTCGCGACGGCGTCCACCACCGCGGCCACGTCCTCGAAGTCATGCTCGATGGTGTAGCCGGTGTGTCGCCGCTCGCACCGAAGCCTCGGCGGTCCACTGCGAACGTGGTGACGCTGTCGCGCAACTCGTCCACCAACGGACCGAACGTGGTGTGGTCGCGGAGGGACCCGTGCACCATGACGAGCGGCGGCCCCGCACCGTCGACCCACACCGCCGGCGGTGCCCCATCGCGGGATCGAACGTCGAAGGGGGTTCGCTGCCCTCGGCAGCCCACACATGGCTCACGACACTCTCACCTTCCGCCCTGCGCAGCGGTCGTGCGCCGGTCGATCTCGGTGGCGAACGACGAGGCGGCGTCGGCGAATTCGTCGGGCCGCTCGGCGTAGGTGACGTGGCCGCTGCCCTCCAGCTCGACGAATCGCGCGTCGGGGAGCGCCGCGGCCAATTGATGTGCGATCGACCGCAGCGACGGGTGGCTTTCGCTTCCGGCGACCACGAGCGCGGGCACTGCCACGGCGGCCAGGTCCTCGGCGGTGACCTCGAGCGACGGGGACCGCAGGTCGGTGAAACCGATATCGGCGTTGGCCCGATAGCGGTTCTTTCGCTCGTCGTCGATCATCGACCACAGCCCCGGGCAGACGACGGAGAAGAACGCGTCGACCCCGGCAGCCGGTCCACCGGCGGCCGTGGCCTGCTCGACGCGGGGCACCACGTCACGAAGGAGGAGCCGGTCGGCCGCCGGATCGAGGCAGAACAGCGGCGGCTCGCTGAACACGGCGCCACGGAGCAGGTGGCCATAGCGCAACGCGACCTCGACGGCGACGGCGGCACCGCTACTCGATCCCACCAGCAGGCAAGGGGCAAGCTCCAAGGCTTCGATCAGGGCGGCAGCATCGTCCGCGTGCAGGGAATCGCTGATCATGGCCTCGCCGCGAGAACTTCGGCTGTGGCCCCGGCGGTCGTAGCACACGCACGTGTAGTGGTCCGACAACCGCCGGGCCTGATCTGCCCAGACCTCGGCGTCGCCGCACATACCGTGCACGAACAGGATGGCCCGCCCCGACCCGGTGCGCTCGTAGTAGAGGCCGGCCCCGTTGAGATCGATCGTCGGCATGGCTGCCTCCCTCGTCCGGTTCCTTGTCCACGAGTGTGAACCGGTCGCGTCCGGCACACATCGGGCGTTCACCCCATTTCCGGCGCCGGTCAGGGGGAGAGGAGACCGTGCTCCATCGCGAACAGCGTCGCGCCCGCACGCGTGGAGACTCCGGCCTTGGTGTAGATGTGTTCGATGTGGTGCCCCACCGTCTTGGGTGAAAGGACGAGGGCGGTCGCCACTTCCTTGTTGGTGCGACCACGGGCGATGAGCGCCAGCACGTCGACCTCACGCGCGGTGAGACCCGCAGGACGGCGGACCCGCGGCGGGCGACTCACCTGCCCGGCGGCATCGAGCACCGCGTCGACCTCGACTCGGGTGAAACGGCCCGCGTCGACCTCGTCGAGCAGCTGCGATGCCGCCTCGGCCGGGGGGAGCGCCGGCCGGTGCGGCCGGTTCTCGGTCATCGCGTGGTAGGCATCGGCGGCGCCCAGCAGTCGGATACCAAGGCCGAGCCGATCTCCCGAGTCCCCGCGGTGGTAACCCGAGCCGTCGACCCGTTCGTGGTGGCGTGCCGCCAGGTCGGCGAGGGGTGTCAGGAGCGCACAGCGGCGCAGCACCCGCTCGCTGAGGTAGGGGTGCAGCCGAACCCGTTCCCACTGCTCGGCGCTGAGCGGACCCCGACGATCCCAGACTCCGTTCGGGATACCGACACGTCCGACGTCGTGGACCAGCCCGGCTCGCCCCAGCGTCGTCGCATCGGCAATGGCAAGGCCGGCAGCTTGGCCGGCAGCCACGGCCAGCCGCGCGACACCCGTCGAGTGGCCTCGAAAATACGGCGACTTCAGATCGGTGAAATCGGCCACCGCGGTCAGAGCCGCGTCCAGATTGCCCGACTCGATCATCAGTACCGGTGCCGGTTCGGCATCGAGGATCGCCGCGTACGGGTCGTCACCGAGTCCGGTGAGCCAGTGTTCACCGTCGGCGACCACGACGTCGACCACGGCCGGGTCGTACGCGCGGCCCCTGCGGTGCGTCAGCACGTCGGTGGCTGCCGCCCATCCGGCCCGACACGCCCACAGCTCGGCGTCACGGGCGACCGTCACGACACGTACGGCCACCGGGACGTCGTCGGCCGCCCAACCGGCCGGATACCCTCTGCCGTCCCAACGCTCATACGCATGCGCGAGCGACCGGCAGACGGATTCGGCCATCCCGAGACGCGTTGCCAGGCGTGCGGCCGCCTCACAATGTTGCGACAGGCTACGCCGATTCAGAGCCGGGTCGCTGAGTGCCCGCACGATCGGTCCCGCGCGGCGTTGCCACGGGAGATCGTTCGCCAGATGGCGCACAAAATAGCGCATACCTTCCCCGGGTTCGGCCATGAGCATCGGTGCCATTGCCGCGTCGAATGCGATGTCGTCGCCGCCGGCCAGTACCGCGGTCTCCGACGCATCCCACGTGCATCCCAGAAACCGAAGCAGCGCAACGTAGTACACGCAGGACCGTGTCGATGCGGCCAAGCCGAGCGCTTCCGACGCGGCAAGGGACAGCCAGCACGTACGCAATCCGTGCTCCATCGGTTGACCCGTGCCCAGATCCGTCGCCAACGACAACGCCATCGTCAACTCGGCCACGCGTCCGGACCGGACATGGTCGCTCACACTCACCACTATCCCCGCGGGACTCTCCGGCTGTCGTGATTCGAGTGTCGCCGCCGCATCGACTGCGGGTCCACTCTCGCACATTACGTCACAGTGACGGAATATCGGTACGTCCGTTGGCGCCCGGGGGAGACCATGCGATGGATCGACTGGCGACGCACGCCGCGTTCCGTCACGATCGACGGGTGGACCGCACCGCCCGGCTTTCGCTCGCCGTCGACCGCCAAGCCGGTCGATGCCTCTGGTGCGGGCGACGGTTCGGGCCGCTGATCCCGCCGACCACCGACCATCTGGTGCCGCGCCTGAAAGGCGGCCCGAGTATTGCCGCCAACGAGGTGGCCGCGTGCCGGCGCTGCAATGCCGACCGGGGTCACACCGGTCCGGCGGAGTGGTTCGACGCGTGCCGGCGGCAGCACGACTGGGCGCCCCAGGCCAGGCTTCTGGCCACACTGCTGCACGAGCTGGACGCCGAACTCGACGGCCTCGGTGGACGTCGCCGGGCGAAAAGTTACCTGGCGGGCCAACTTCGCCGGATCGGGCGAATCGAGCCCTGACTCGTCCCGTCCCGGTCACCCACTGTCAAAATGTCACTGTGACGTTTCGAGGTCGCGCGGGCGGAGCACCAGGGGACCGGAAGCAGAAATCGAACACATCACCGAGGGAACGGCCCGACGGTAATGCCGGGTGGCAGAACCCGGCACGGCGGCGGGTCGGCACCGAAATCCGGAGCCACCCGGCGACGGGTCCGAGCCCGAGGGCGAACCGAGGCGCATACCGGACCGCGCCCGAGCATGCGATCGACGCGATGGCCGACACATGCCGACGCCGCAAGCATCGACGCCTGCGCATGATGACGGGACGCGGGCCGGACCGGGGAAACTTCGGGCCGGCCGCTCCGCTCCTGCAGGCAGATACTCTGCCGATAATCTACATTATGTCAACTAGTGTGGATGGGAGCGCCCCCGCCGAGGGTGGACCCTGGCATCGGACGGCCCGTCCGGCGGTGACAGGTACACCCGATGGCGCCTGGCGTCGAACCGAGGCCGGTTACCCTGGCGCGGATCCGCGCGCCACCCCGGCCCGTCTCGGCGGGACTCCACCGCCGCGGCGCCGTCCGCGGGATGCCACTGCGGTGACGTCGCACAACTCGCCTGCGAGCGCACGTACCACCCGGCGCGTGCGGATGACGATGTCGAACGTCGAATATGCGTGTTTCGGAACGCCCGGCGACACAGTCCATCGATGCGATCCGCCCACCTCCCCGCGGCCGGGTCCACCCACTCCCGCGCAATCATGATGGATAATCACCGTTATCCATCAAAGCTGTTGTGCGCGTGACTGTTTCAGTATGAGCGCGATGCCGGCGCGGCGCAGCGCAACGACCGAAGTTCACCCCGAGTTCGGCGAGCGCAACCGTCTCCGCGCATCTCCGGCAACCGCATCTCCGGAGCACCACCGCACGCTGCGACTGCCGGCCCCCGGTATGGCACCGCTCCCCTCCCCTCGCGCCGCCTTGTCGGTACTGTGCTGCCAGATGAGCTGACAACAAGATGCGCACTCCCCTGGTTTCCTGGAGCCCTGGGTTTCGGGAGCCCTGGGTTTCGGGAGCCCTGACCACAGGAAGGGACACATGACCGCAGCCGTGTGGTTGACCCCCGGCCAGTTGGCCGAACGTTCCGGAGTGGCGGTGTCGGCGTTGCACTACTACGAGTCACGCGGTCTGATCGACAGCCGCCGCACCTCCGGCAACCAGCGACGATATCGCCGCGACACCCTGCGACGGGTGGCGTTCATCCGGATCGCCCAGAGCGTCGGGGTTTCCCTCGACGAGATCAAGACCGCGCTCGATTCGCTGCCGGAGAGCCGGGTGCCGACCCGCGAGGACTGGGCGCGGGTGTCGCAGTTGTGGCATGACGAGCTGACACGCCGCATCGACGCCCTGACCGAGCTGCGCGACGATTTCACCGGATGCATCGGTTGTGGCTGCCTGAGTTTGAAGAGCTGCCCGCTCGCCAACCCCGGCGACGTACTGGGCAAGGAAGGCGCCGGTCCGCGTCGTCTTCGGGTGCGCGGAGATTGACGGCTCCGCCCAGCTGACGGACCGAAGGTGAGGAAGGAAGAAGCGCCCGAATGGTCTATTCGGCCAGTTTCGCGACGGCCTGCGCCCACAGGAAGAACTTGTTGGTGCCCAGATCGGCCACCGTCTTGATGTTGAACGCGGCCGCGAGATGCTCGGCATCGGACTCGCTCACGCCCTCGAGCGCGGCGACCGGCGCCTTCGCGAGCTCTTCCAGCGAAAGGTTTTCATAGGCCTTGTCGAACTTCGAGGCGATACCGGGTATGTCGTCCTCCAGTGCTTTGTCGGCTGTTATCCGGGCCCGTTCGATTCGATCGGGCCCCGAAACCAGTTAAGCCGCCCTCGTCCCCCGTGTCCCGGTTTCCGGTTCGACGAGTTGCCCCCGACCGGGTGCCGGGTTGTGGACACAGCCGTTGCGGTGAGCGTGTCGCCTGCGCTGCGAGCGCCGGCCGTCACCGTCGCATCGGGCACGTCGGTCCCGGATGTCACACTGTTCTCGCACATGCGTACGACTCGCGGCCGCGGGTGATCATCGACGGGGAGGACAGTGTGACGGGGAGGACAGTGTGACGGGGAGGACAGTGTGACGACGAGCCGGGACGAGCCGGGTCTGCTGGAGTGGACCGCGTCGTACCTGGAGACGCTGCAGACGGCGAAGCGGTCGGCGCACACCGTCAAGGCGTACCGGCTGGATCTGCACGCGGTGTGCGACCGGTTGGCGGAGGTGCACGAGGTGGCGCCGCATGCGCTGACCGTCTCCGATATCACGATCCGGGCGATGCGCTCGGCGTTCGCGGCATTCGCGCGGGAACGGCAACCGGCATCGGTACGGCGCGCTTGGTCGGTGTGGAACAGTTTCTGCAATTTCCTGGTCTCGGAGGGGGTGTCGGAGGGCAATCCGATGGCGTCGATCACCCAGCCCAAGCGTCCCCAGCACACCCCGAAGGCGTTCACGCCGGCCGCGATCGGTCAGCTCGTGGACACTCTCACCGAGGAGGCGCAGCGCCCGGCGGAATCGGTGCGGGACTGGCCGCAGCGCGATCTGGCGCTGATCGCGACGCTGTTGCTGACCGGGATCCGCTCGGACGAATTGATCCGGCTCGATCTCGGGAGCATTCTCGGCGGTCTCGAGGCTCCGGTGTTGCGGGTGCTGGGTAAGGGCGCCACGGAACGGGAGATTCCGCTCGAGGACAGCTGGACCGCGATCGTGTGCTGCTATCTGGAGGAACGCTATCTGCGGTTCCCGGCGGCGCGACGCCACGCCCGGGCCGGACGCGACGATCTGCCGATCTGGGAGCGGCATCCGCCGTCGGATCCACTGTTCGTCGGCGCCGACGGGCAGCGGATCACCCGCGGCACCCTGCAGTACCGCGTGCGGCGGATCTACCGGCGTGCCGGGATCGAGTCCGAACGTAAACGCGGCGCGCTGGCGCATGCGCTGCGGCACACCTTCGCCACGAGCCTGGCCGACAGCGGCGCCACGATGGTCGAGTTGCAGCAGCTGCTCGGGCACCGCTCGCTGCAGACGGTGCAGATCTACACCTCCGCCACCGACGACGCGGTACGGCATGCGGCGCGCCACAATCCGGTGGACGGCCTGCTGGGGCCGGGCGAGCCCCGGGCGCGGGGAGCGGTGTCGCGACGATCGGGCTGTGGCTGCGGGGCGGAGCTGCGAGACTGGGAGATGGCGCACCGACATCGGGGTGGGCCGGGCGGGCAGGTGGTGCGGGCGCGCCGCGGC
>NZ_JAUZMZ010000145.1:0-11516 GCF_036327435.1 Rhodococcus chondri
GGATACTGATCGGTATACCGGTCGCCCATGAATGAGCAGGTGACCTGTAACCTGCAGGAATGAGAGGCGTCGAAGTGGCAATGGTCACTGGCGGCGAGTGTGCAGATTGGGAGCCAGCATGACCGAAGTCGCCGCCCGAGCATCCGGCCGGGCCAACACCACGAACGGAACCGGCACGAACGGAGCCAAGCGGGGCGCCCGGATGCCGCGGGACGAACGCCGTGCCCAACTGCTCGGAGCCGCCAGCGAAGTGTTCGTCACCCACGGCTACCACGCAGCCGGAATGGACGAGATCGCCGAGTGCGCCGGCGTCAGCAAACCGGTGCTCTACCAGCATTTCCCCGGCAAGCTCGAACTGTACTGCGCGGTCCTGCAGAACTACGTCGACGTCCTCATTTCCGGGGTGCGGCAGGCGTTGCGCTCCACCACCGACAACCGGCAGCGGGTCCGGGCCGCGGTACAGGCGTTCTTCGACTTCGTCGACAACGACAGTCAGGGCTTCCGGCTCGTGTTCGAATCCGATCTGATGGGTGAGCACGAGGTGGCCCGCCGTGTCGAGCAGGCCACCGAGGCGTGCGTCGATGCCGTGTTCGACCTGGTCAGCCATGATTCGGGGCTGGATCCGTACCGTGCCCGCATTCTCGCGGTAGGACTCGTCGGCACAAGTCAGTTCACCGCCCGCTACTGGCTCGACGCATCCCGCCCGATCTCGAAGGAAGACGCGGTGGACACCACCGTGGCGTTGGCTTGGGGCGGGCTCAAGCACGTTCCGTTGCAGCCGGAGCTGCGTCGCCGCGAGCCGTAGAGCGCGCGTCGGCCGAAAGATCGAAGGGCCGAATGACCGAAGGGCCGGGACGCACTTTCTGATGCGTCCCGGCCCTTCGGTCATCTGCGTTCACATGGCTGCGAAACCGACCTTGCCGAGAGCTGCGGGGCCGATCTCGACGTATGCGAGCTTGGCCGCCTGGACGAGAACCTTGCGTCCCTTTTCGTCGACGAGTGCGAGCACGCCGCCGTTCGCTCCACCCAGCGCGGCCGTCACAAGTGCCTCCACCTCATCGGGCGTCTGGTCGCTGACGACGACGAGTTCGCGCGGGCTGTCCGCGACGCCGATCTTGACCTCCACGGTGGACCTCCGAAATCTCAGGCTGTACTGCTGTCCCCGTCAGGCTAATGCAGTCCGAGCACCGACATCCGTTCGGCGTGCTCGATCTGCATCCGATCGATGAGCGCAGCGATGTTCGACAGGTCGCCCGAGGCGAGGATCACGAGTTCGGCGAGCTCCTCACGCTGGGCCAGGATGTACTGGGCCTGGGTGATCGCCTCCCCGAGCAGACGACGACCCCACAGCATGAGCCGATCCTTCTGCAGCGGGCTGCGCTCGACGACCTCGCGGACCTCCTGCACGACGAACTCCGAATGTCCGGTATCCGCGAGCACCTCGCGCACGACGGATGCGACCTCGGGCGCGAGCAGGCCTGCGATCTCCCGGTAGAAGTCCGCGGCGATACCGTCCCCGACGTAGGCCTTCACCATCGATTCGAGCCAGGTCGACGGGGTGGTCGACGCGTGATAGGCGTCCAGAGCCGCGCGATACGGTTCCATCGCGGCATAGATCTCGACACCGCGTTCGCTCAGTGCCGTGTGCAATGTCTCGAAATGGCTCATCTCGGCGGCCGCCATGCCGGCCAGGGCCACGCGCCCGCGGAGGGACGGCGAGAACGCGGCGTCGTCCGCCAAGCGGTAGAAGGCCGATATCTCGCCGTAGGCGAGCACCGCGAAAAGCTCGGCAACACCGGGGTGATCAGCGGGGACGGTAGAAGACGAGCGGGATTCAGCAGTGGACGGCGGTTCGGCTCCCATGACGACAAAGCGTAGTACCACCTCGCCGAATATGCCGCGCCCGGTACAATGGATGCGGAAGACCGCGCTTCGAGCTGCTGAACGCGGCCCGCGGGCTTCACCGATAATGTGCGCGCACCCGATTGCGGATCGCTGTCGCGCTTCGCCGAGCCCTCAGAGGATTGCTCGAGCTGAGGCGCAGGCCGGTCGCCTGTCCACCTCGTGCGTGCGTGCCGAGACCAGGAAGGCCAGACCCCTGAGCAAGATCACCATCGACCACGAAGACGACGCCAGCGACACCACCGTCTCCGCGCAGCTCGACGCGACCCACGTCGCCCCCACCTTCGCCGAACTCGGTGTCCGGGACGAAATCGTCCGCGCACTCGCCGAGTCCGGGATCGAGCGCACCTTCGCGATCCAAGAGCTGACACTCCCCCTCGCCCTCGCCGGCGACGACCTCATCGGTCAGGCCCGCACCGGCATGGGCAAGACCTTCGGATTCGGCGTGCCGCTGCTGCACCGCATCACCACCGAGGGCTCCGGCACCTCCACCCTCGACGGCACGCCCCGCGCACTCGTCATCGTCCCGACCCGCGAGCTGTGCGTCCAGGTCACCAACGACCTGGTAAACGCCTCCAAGCACCTCCCCGGCAGCCGCAAGTCCGGCCTCGAGGTTCTGTCCATCTACGGTGGCCGCCCGTACGAGCAGCAGATCGACCAGTTGAAGAAGGGTGTCGACGTCGTCGTGGGCACCCCGGGTCGCCTCCTCGACCTGGCCAATCAGGGCCACCTGATCCTCGGCAAGATCGGTGTACTCGTCATGGACGAAGCCGACGAGATGCTGGACCTCGGCTTCCTGCCGGACATCGAACGCATCCTGGGGATGGTCCCCGACCGCCGCCAGACGATGCTGTTCTCGGCCACCATGCCGGGCCCCATCATCACCCTGGCCCGCACGTTCCTCACGCAGCCGACGCACATCCGGGCCGAAGAGGCCGAATCGTCCGCGGTGCACGAGCGCACCCACCAGGTCGTCTATCGCGCCCACGCCCTCGACAAGGCCGAGCTCGTCGCCCGCGTGCTGCAGGCCGAGGGCCGCGGCGCCACCATGGTCTTCACCCGCACCAAACGCACCGCGCAGAAGGTGGCCGACGACCTCGTCGAGCGCGGATTCGCATGTGGTGCCGTGCACGGTGACCTCGGGCAGATCGCCCGCGAGAAGGCACTCGACAAGTTCCGCCAGGGGAAGATCGACGTCCTGGTCGCCACCGATGTCGCGGCTCGCGGCATCGACATCGACGACGTCACACACGTCATCAACTACCAGTGCCCCGAGGACGAGAAGACTTACGTCCACCGCATCGGCCGCACCGGCCGCGCGGGCCGGACCGGTATCGCCGTGACCCTCGTCGACTGGGACGATATTCCGCGCTGGCAGCTCATCGACAAGGCTCTCGGGCTCGACATCCCGGATCCGGTGGAGACGTACTCGAGCTCACCGCATCTCTACGAGGAGCTGAGCATCCCCGAAGGCGTCACCGGTCGCATCCGCAAGGCGACGCCCGCAAAGGCCGCAGCGACCGCGCCGTCGGACGGATCCGGAACGTCGGGTGATCGCGAGGAGCGCGGTGAGCGTCCCGCGCGCACGCGCAGCAGGCGTCGTACGGTCCGCGGTAAGGCCGTCACCGAGAGCGGTTCGACAGACACCGGCGAGCAGTCCTCTCCCAGCACCGACGCCCCCGAGGCCGACGAGAGCGGCGCGGACAACGGCGGCACACCGAGTCGGAAACGCCGTCGCCGTCGCCGTGGCGGATCCGCCGCCGGTACCGCGGCGCACGGTGGAGCCACGCAGAACACACCGGCCCACGACACGGTCTCGACCACGGCCCCGCAGTAGCAGCGTGCTCCCGCCCGAGCGACGCACGCGCACGGACCTGCTCGTCGCCATGGCACTCGTCGCCACCGTTCTGGTGGCGGCGAGTGTTGTCTGGCTTCGCTCGGATGCGCGCGGCACCACTTCGATCACGTGGGACGATCCGGTAACTGCTCCTCCCACCGCGAACACCGTCCCGCCGGACCTGTCCGAGCTCTGGCGTTCCCCGAGTGCCGCGACCGCCCGTGCCCTCGCTGTCGGTGGAACCGCCGCAACCGCGGACGGCACCACCGTCGTCGGGCGCGACCTTCTCACCGGCGAGAGCCGGTGGAGTTACGAACGCGATCGTCCGCTGTGCGCGGCGACCGCCGCCTGGGGCACGATCGTCTCCGTCTATCCGGACCGGCGCGGGTGCGGTCAGGTCACGGCTCTCGCGGCGGACAGCGGTGCACGCGCCGCGCAACGCACCAGCAACGCCGACGACGCCGTCCGGCTGCTGAACGCGGGTGCACACGTGATCTCGTTCGGGGACACGCGACTCGAGATGTGGCGTTCCGACCTGGTACGGACCGTCGAGTACGGCCGGGTGGACGCCCCGGTCAACCCCGGTTCACAGCCGCGGACCGGCTGCAACCTCCGATCTGCCGGGGCGAGTGGAGAAGTCCTCGCTGTGCTCGAGCAATGCCCCGGGGAACCCACCGAACGCCTGACCCTCCTCGATCCCACTCCGGAGGACAGTCAGAAGCCCGAGGAGTTCGCCTCGTCGGTACTTCCCGAGGCAGCGCCGGGTGGGGGCAGCCGGATCGTCGCTGTCGTCGAGGAACGCGTCGCCGTGTATCTCCCGCCCGGCAACGGTGCCGCACCCCGCATCGACGTCTTCGACAGCAGCGGTGACATCGTGCAACGTCACGTGCTGGAACACACCGCCGGACCGGACGCCGGACCGGCGAAGGAGCACGACGGCATGCTCGTGTGGTGGACCGGGGCCGACACGATTGCGCTCGCCGCCTCGGATTTCGCTCCTCGCTGGGTCGTCGAGGACACTCTCGGCACGGGCGACGCAATGGCGGGCACCCTGCTGCTACCGGTCGAAGGCGCGCTCGCCGTTGTCGATCCCTCGACCGGCGACTCGCGCGGCCGGATATCCGTCGAACGTGGCGGCCGAGGCCCGGTCTCCGTCACCGTCGCGGGCGATGTGGTGCTCGAACAGCGGGGCAGTGAAATCGTGGCGTTGCGTTGAGCGCCTACCCGCTCAGGGTTTCGAGTTTGCGGCCGTCCGTCCAGTAGTTCAGCAGGTTCTCCGCGAGCTCTCGGTACGCCTGCGCGCCCTTGTTCTTCCGTCCGGCGAGGACGGTCGCTCCGGACGCCGACGCCTCCGCGAATCGGACGGTACGGGGAATCGCCGGCGACAGCACCGGAAGGTTGTAGCGGTCGGAGACGTCGGCGAGCACATCCCGGCTGTGGGTGGTGCGCGCGTCGTAGAGCGTGGGTAGCGCGCCGAGGAGGTCGAGATCGGGGTTGGTGATCTGTTTGACCTCTTCGACGGTGCGCAGCAGCTGTCCGACGCCGCGATGCGCGAGCGTTTCGCACTGCAGCGGCACAAGTACCGACTCGGCGGCGGTGAGACCGTTGAGGGTGAGCACTCCGAGCGACGGCGGACAGTCGACGATGACGATGTCGAAATCGTCTCGTATGGTCGCCAGCGCCCGCTTGAGCGCATACTCGCGGCCGGGGCGCATGAGCAGCAGCGCTTCCGCTCCTGCGAGGTCGATCGTGGCAGGAAGCAAGGTAATGCCCTCGGCGGTGTCGAGGAGGACCTCTTTCGCCTCGGCGTCCCCGATGAGCACATCGTGCACCGAGCGTTCGATCTTGTCCGGGTTGTGTCCGAGCGAGAACGTCAGACAGGCCTGGGGATCGAGGTCGACGACGAGAACACGCTGGTCGAGTGCGGCCAGAGCCGCAGCCAACGACGCAACGGTGGTCGTCTTCGCGACGCCACCCTTCTGATTTGCCACCGCAAGTACCGTTGTCACACGTCGATCCTTGCCTACTCGGAGCCCGGATGCGAGGCGACCCCCGCCTCCCGCCATCCCGGGCGCGTCGTACAAGTTGCATGTTCAGCGCCCGTTTCCCGCTTCGGTTACTGCTTCGAATCGGCATCCGGGTCGTCGTCGGGGACGTACTCTTCCGCGAGCCACTGCGTCGTGGGCGGACTGAACAGCAGCACCAGTGCCGGTACCACGACCAGCGCCAGGACGATGCCGAGTACCACCTGGTGCGAATCCGTCAGCAGCGACCACACCACCGGCAGGAGAAGTAGTTGCGCGACGACCGCGACTGCCCGGCCCCAGTGGATTCCGCGTAGCAGGGCGATCCCGGCGGCGAGCACACCTCCGAACAGAATCGAGAGCCACAGCGCGAAGCCGTAGCCGTTGGTCACGGTCTGATCATGATCCCCCGAGGCCGCGCGAACCACCGAGTACAGCGCGAAGCCGATCGCGACGACACCTTCGAGAACAACAAGCCAGCCTGCGAGGCGGACGGTCGTCGGAACGATGCTGCGAGGAGTTTCGGTGGGCACCCGGCCAGCGTAGTGGACCCGGCGCGGACCACTTAGGCTGATGCTCCGTGCGTGCACTGCTGATCGTGAACCCGAACGCGACGACGACCACACCCGCCGGTCGCGACCGGCTCGCTCACGCATTGGCCGACAGGGTCGGCCTCACCGTGGCGCACACCACCCACCGCGGGCACGCCGCCGAACTGGCACGATCCGCCCACGCCGACGGCATGGACGTGATCGTCGCGCACGGCGGGGACGGCACCGTAAACGAGATCGTCAACGGGTTGCTGGGCGACTCTCCCGACCGGGAGCCGGATCCCACGATCCCGTTACTCGCGGTCGTTCCCGGGGGTTCGGCGAACGTCTTCGCGCGATCGCTGGGCATTGCCGCCGATCCGATGGAGGCAACCGAGCAGCTCCGCACCCTCCTCGCCGAGCGCACCCACCGGCGCATCGGTCTCGGTCACTGTGCCGGTCGCTGGTTTGTGTTCAATGCGGGTCTCGGCCTCGATGCCCAGGTGTGCGAGGCCATCGATCTCAGTCGGGCCGGCGGACGGAAGGTCACAACCGCTCGGTATGTGCGCCATGCGATCACACAGTTCTTCTCCTCCAAGCGCGCCGAACCCGCGCTGACCCTGGAATTGCCGGGCCGAGATCCCGTATCGGGGGTTCATTACGCGTTCGTGTCGAATTCGAGCCCGTGGACGTTCCTCGATACACGACCGGTCCATACGAACCCCGGAACATCGTTCGAGACAGGCCTGGGCATCTTCGCGATGACCACGACGCGGGTTGTTCCGAGCCTGCGGGTGGTGCGGCAACTGCTCGCACGTGGTGGGCAGCCGCAATCACGATATTTACTGCGTGTCGACGATGCCCCCCGAGCGCGGGCGGTGTCCTCGAGGCCCATCGGATTGCAGGTCGATGGTGACTACCTGGGGCTTCACCGCGAAGTGGACTTCGTATCGGTGCCCGCCATTCTCGATGTGGTCGCGCCTACACCACAATTCGGGTAGTCGAATTCTGTGATTCAACCTACATTTTCGAATCCCGAAGTGTACAAAGTGGAATAGACAACAGATGGGCACGCCGCTGGCGTGAGCTTCCCCACGGTCCTGTGGAATTCTATTGACTTCACGCTCGTTCGTGAAAGCATTCACAAGTAACCGCGCGGAAATACTTCGCGACGCACGCATGAACTTGCAGCAACCATCAGCGGTGCCCGACGGCACCATCAAAGGAGAGTAGAAGCATGGACTGGCGCCACAAGGCCATCTGCCGCGACGAAGATCCGGAACTGTTCTTCCCCGTGGGGAACAGCGGCCCGGCCCTCGCGCAGATCGCCGATGCCAAGCTCGTGTGCAATCGGTGCCCCGTCACCGCTGAGTGCCTGTCCTGGGCCCTCGAGTCCGGCCAGGATGCCGGCGTGTGGGGCGCCATGAGCGAAGACGAGCGCCGTGCGCTCAAGCGCCGCAACGCTCGTACCCGGGCCCGCACCGCGGTCTGAGCATCACAGCAGGCGAAAAGCCCGGCACCGTTTCGGTGCCGGGCTTTTTTCTGTCCGTCCGGCGTCGTCCGCCGTCACGTGCCGTTGGCGGGAACCTTCCCCAACGGGAGCCGAAGACGCGCGTCGGTACCTCCCGCGGTGTTCGCCTCCAGATGCAACGCGCCGCCGAGTTCCGCGGCGACGAGTGTCCGCACGATCTGCAGGCCCAACCGGTCGGATTCCTCGAGACTGAACCCTTCGGGTAGTCCCTTGCCCTCGTCGTGCACGATTACGTCGAGCCAGCGCGCCGACCGCTGCGCACGCACGGTCACGGTGCCGTGCGCGCCGGGGTCGAATGCGTGCTCGACAGCGTTCTGCACCAGTTCGGTCAGGACCATGACCAGCGGTGTGGCCCGGTCCGCCGGAAATACACCGAGTTTTCCTTCGCGGTGCACGTGGATCTGGCTGCCCACGGCCGACACGTCCAGGACGATCGGAATCAGCCGGTCGAACACCTCGTCGAGATCGACCTCCTCATCGACGGACATCGACAGCGCTTCGTGCACCAGCGCGATCGACGTCACTCGGCGGACCGCTTCACCGAGCGCCTGCTGCGCTTCCCCGTTGCCGGTGCGACGTGCCTGCAACCGCAACAGCGCCGCGACGGTCTGCAGGTTGTTCTTGACCCGATGGTGGATCTCGCGGATCGTCGCGTCCTTGCTGAGCAGCGCGCGGTCGCGGCGCTTGACCTCGGTGACGTCGCGAACCACCACCGCCGCACCCTCGATCCGACCGCCGGGCGCGAGTACCAGCGCGCGGATCAGCACCGTGGCGCCGCGGGCCTCGATCTCCATGCGCTGCCCGAGACGACCTTCGACCGCACCACGCAGATAGTCCGACACATCGCTGCTCTCGAACGGGTCGGTGACGAGCGCACGCGTCGTCTCGACGAGATCCTGGCCCAGCAGGTCGGAGTTGAACCCCATCCGGTGATACGCCGACAGTGCGTTCGGGCTGGCGTAGACCACGCAGCCGTCACGGTCGAGCCGAATGAAGCCGTCACCGGCGCGAGGACTGGATTTCGTATCCGAGCGCGCCTCGGGGGTGGGGAAGGTTCCCTCACTGATCATGCGGTAGAGCGCGTCGGCACATTCGAGATAGGCCGTTTCGAGCGCGCTCGTCGACCGGCGGGACACGCGTGCCGCATCGCGGCTGAGAACCGCAACGATTTCCCCCTCCCACCGCACCGGCACCGCCTGGCGCAGATTGATCGCGTCACCGTTGCCCGGGTAGGCGGTCACGATCGTGCCTGTCTCGAAAGCCTCACGTACATAAGGATGTTCGTCGTCGGATACGACCTTGCCGACGGCGTCTTCGGGCAACACCGTCGATGCGGTGGTGGGCCGGCACTGCGCGACGCACACGATTCCGTCGGATTCGGCGTTCACCCACAGCAACACGTCCGCGAAGGACAGGTCGGCGAGTAGTTGCCACTCCCCCACCACTCGTTGCAGATGGTCGACGGCGGCGCCGGGCAGATCGGTGTGGGTCGCGAGCAGCGAACTGAGGGTGGACACGGGAACGGTCTTCGTGCTCAGGAGATGACCGCGATGAGATCGCCCTGCTGGATGACGTCGCCGACCGCCACATCCAGGGACGTGACGGTACCCGCGCTCTCCGCGATCACCGGGATCTCCATTTTCATCGACTCGAGGATCACGAGTGTGTCGCCTTCCGCAACGACATCGCCTTCGCTCACCACCACCTCGAAGACGGTCGAGACCATCTCCGCGCGCACGTCCTCTGCCATCGAACACCTCTTTCGCGGACTCGGACGGTGGACCTGCCGACAGGACCACTCGACCGCACGTGAAACACTGTAGTGAAACTCGAAAGGAGACCGAATCATGGGTAAGCGAGGCCGCAAGAAGCGCAGTCGCAAGGGTAACGCCGCCAATCACGGCAAGCGTCCCAACGCCTGACACGCTCGACAACCGCCGAAGGGCCGGAAAGCTGATTGCTTTCCGGCCCTTCGGCTGTTGTCGGCCGTCCGTCAGTTCTGCGCGGAGCGGCTGTCGCCGTCGCTCTGTATCACCACAACCGTGCGGCGGATCTCGAGCATCAGCCGCTCCCGCAACCCCTCGGGAGCGTGCTCACCACCGCATTTGCGACTGAGCAGCGATTTGATCCGCTCTTCGAGGCCGTACTCCTCGAGACAGGACCCGCAGTTGTCGAGATGGCCCTGCAGTCGGGCACGAGATGTCTCGTCGCACTCGGAATCGAGGAGCATGTACACATCCGCGATCACCGCGGAGCAATCGAGTTGCTCGAACTCTGCCGGCTCACTCACTGGGAGACTCCCTTCCTGTGCTCGGTTGTGTCGGTCGTCACCGGCTCGGCCGCTGTCGCCGCGTCCACGGCACCCCCACGGTTGAATCCACGCTCCCGCGCGACATCGGCGAGGAGACCGCGCAGTTGTTTGCGGCCACGATGCAATCGGGACATCACCGTGCCGATGGGCGTACCCATGATCTCCGCGATCTCCTTGTACGGAAACCCTTCGACGTCCGCGTAGTACACCGCCATCCGGAAGTCCTCGGGCAGTTCCTGCAGCGCGGCCTTGATGTCGTCGTCCGGCAACGCATCGAGCGCCTCGACCTCCGCGGAGCGCAGGCCGGTGGAGGTGTGTTCCGCGGTCGCCGCGAGCTGCCAGTCGGTGATTTCCTCGGTCGGATACTGGGCAGGCTGCCGCTGCCGCTTCCGGTACGAATTGATGTAGGTGTTGGTCAGGATCCGGTACAGCCAGGCCTTGAGATTCGTGCCCTCCCGAAACGACCTGAACGCCGAGAATGCCTTGATGTAGGTTTCCTGCACCAGATCCTCGGCATCCGCGGGATTGCGGGTCATTCGCAACGCCGCGCCGTACAACTGGTCGAGCAGGGGCAATGCGTCCCGCTCGAACCTCTCGGCCAGTTCCGCGCCAGTCTCCTCGACCACACCGATCCCTTCACTTGCGTCTTCCGTGAAGGCTACCGGGCCGACGGTAGCCGGACGGGACGGACACAGAACGGGCACCGGTTCTCCGATCGTTGTGGGCGACGACGGCCGCGCCGGAGGCACGACCCAACGAGGTCAACACCGAACCTTCCCGCGTTGTTCCGCCCGTCGCGGGTGCGCGCGATTGCCTACAGTGACGCGCATGGCTTCGACGTCCACGCCCGCCACCAAGCTGTTGTCGCGGGAAAAGGTGCCGTACACGGTGCACGAATATCCGCACGATCCACGCTCGGGCTCGTACGGGTCCGAGGCGACCTCCGCCCTGGGACTACGACTCGGTGTCGACGCCGCACAGATCTTCAAGACCCTCGTCGTCGCGCTGTCCGACGGCACGCTGGGGGTTGCGGTGATCCCGGTCCCGGCGACCTTGTCGCTCAAGGCTGCCGCGGCCGCGCTGGGCAGGGGCGGAAAGGCCGCAATGGCCGAACGCGCTGACGCCGAACGTGTTACGGGGTACGTCCTGGGCGGAATCTCTCCCCTCGGGCAGCGCAAACGGCTGAGCACCGTTGTCGACGAGTCCGCCCGGAACTTCGATCGCGTGTTCTGCAGCGCCGGCCGGCGCGGACTGGAGATCGAACTCGCCCCCGCCGATCTGATCCGCCTCACGGGGGCCGTGGTGGCGCCGGTGAGCGCCGGACCCGGGCACTGATATGTAGAAGCCCTTGTCAAGAGGGCAGAGTGAGGCGCCGCCCGGG